>DASTHJ010000185.1:0-5513 GCA_035718265.1 Steroidobacteraceae bacterium
GTGACGCTGACGTTCACGCGTGGCACGCGCTACTGCAGCCTCGAGGAGATCAAGGCCGGCAATGCCGAGGATCTCGCGAGCTGTCACCGGATGCGCAGCCGGGAAATCGCGCTGCAGCCGAAGGCCGCCGATGCCGCCGAGCTGCACGACGTGCTCGTGTTCCTCGTCAAGAGCGAGCCCGAGAAGCCGGTGATCGCCATCCTCGTCGATTCGCCTTCGCGGGTGACGTCCGGCGGCATCATCGTCGGCGGACCGTCCTGAGGCATTCGCGTGCCCACGCGGCGGCAACCGCGGGTGCTGCTGCCATTGCTGATGGCAGCGGCGCTCGCTGCGACCGCGGCGCTCGCCGCGGACCCGCCGATGTGCGATGCGACCGGAGTACCGGACCTCACCGTCCGGGCTCCGGCCGCCGTCGACGACTATCTTCGCTCCCTGGGCGATGAGCCCTTCGACCTGCGTGTCGCTTGCGCAAAGTGGGCGGGAACCTTTTCGCGACGGCACCAGGCATTCGCGCAACGCAAGCCGGTCGGCGCCGCGGCCGCACCCCGCCTCATCCTGTTCCCGGGCGCAAACCTCGACATCCGCCGACTGGCTTCCTGGCTGACGCGCAACCCCGCGGTCCACGACGTGGAACGCGCGCGGGATTTCGTGGTGGCCGAATTTGATAGCACCGTTCCGGCCGCACGCCTGCGCGAAACGCTCGACGCACCGCAGGTCGGCTATTTCGAGCCGGATTGCGACGGGCCCGATTTCCTCAGCACGTCGCTGGAGCTTCGTCGGCCGGATGCGAGCCATGACTGCTGGCATCGCGCGGCGCGCTCGAGTTTTCCGAACGACCCGTGCATCGACGAGCTGTGGGGGCATGCCAAGATCGGCTGGGATTCAGCGGTGGCGGAGCGTTCGCTGCCGAAGATCGTCGCGGTGCTCGACTCCGGGATCGATGCCCGTCACGCGGATCTGTCCTCGAACGTCGTGCGCATCGGACTCACGGAGCCACCACATTCGCAGGGCAGCCTGCTGAATTCGCTTTGCGCGACGAGCGGCCGCTGTTACGCGCACGGTACCGAGATGGCCGGCACCATCGGCGGCCGGATGAACAATGGCATCGGCGTCGTGGGCGTGGCGCCCCACAGCCGGCTGGTCCCCATCGTCATCAGCCAGGTGGATCGCGGCCTGCTGGCGCGTTTGTCCACGATTGCCGAGGGCATTGATGCGGCGGTGCAGGCGAACGTCGACGTGATCAACATCAGCGCCAAGTGGCCCGTCGACAGCCGCGCAATCTCGCAGGCCATTCGTCGCGCCGTAGCGGGCGAGGCGCAGGAGAAGCGGCTGATCGTCACTGGCTATACCACCAGCCTGGACAGCGACGATTCGATTCGGGAGTACTATCCGTCACGCTATCGCTGCCTGCCCGGTGTCATTTCCGCGGTGCCCGCCGACATGCGCGGGCACGATCTGTTCAATCCCTCGAGCCGTCCAGATGAGACGGACGGCCGAATTCAGGCACCCGGCGTGGACATCGTGGTGACAACCTCAGAGAATTCCGCGCAGAGCTACGCCTTGTCCGAAGCTGCGGGGCCGTCCAGCGCGGCAGCTTATGTCTCCGGTGCGGTGGCTCTCGTCTGGGGCAGCCCACCGCTCGACCAGTGCGGTGCCCAGGAAATCAAACAACTGCTGTTCTGCAGGAGCAAGGGCAGCCAGTCATCGCGGTATCCATGGATCAATGTCGATTTCCTTCGTGAGCTGGGCAAGATCGACGCGGGCGCGAGCTGTCGGACCGCCATGGAAGCGCTCGGCTGCGACTGACCCCCTGAACGAGGCGGGGCCGCCATGAGCGGCGTATCCGCCGACGAGATCGAGAAGATCGTCGCCGCCGCTCTCAGCGGCGACCGCCACGCCGAATCCAGGATGTTGATCGCGCTACGACCCGGCGTGCTGGCCGTGCTGCGCTTTGGCGCCTTTCACCGCTGGATCGACGCCGACGACCTCACCCAGGAAACGCTGCAGATCGTGGTCGAGCGCGTGCGCGCCCGGACCATCGACGATCCGCGCAAGGTGTTCGCGTTCGCCGCCGCCACCGCCCGCAACCTGGCGCTGAACCAGGCCCGCAAGGTGCTGCGCCAGCAGACAGTGGTCGATTCCGAGCTGGTCGACGAACTCGCGCAGAACCTGGAGATGGAACAAAACGACGTCTCCGATTCGGACGATCGGCAACTCGCCCAGGCCGTGATGACGCTGCTCGAGGAACTGCCCACGCAGCGCGACCGCATGGTGCTGGTCCGGTTCTATCTGGACGGTGTCGACAAGCAGCAGTTATGCCGCGAGTTCGGGCTTTCCCCTAAGCACTTCGATCGCGTATTGATGCGGGCGCGTACCCGGTTGCGCAGCATCATCGAACGTCGGGCGCCTCACCTGGCCCTTTTCCCACGGATCAGCGCAATTTTGTTGCCCATCGCGCTTTCTTTCACATTTTGGGTGAGACATTTTGGCTCCTGGTGACACATGTCACTCATGAAGTCTCTGGAACGCCAACCCTTGGAAGAACAGTCACGGCTGGTTTCGCGTTATGTCGCAGGAGACCTGTCCCGGTCCGAGAGGGCCGAGTTCGAGGCCTGGCTGGTGGCATCCCCTGAACTCGCCGCCGAAGTCGAGATGGAGCGGCGCCTGCGCCGTGGCATCGCGAGCGCGGCCCGCCGCGGCTGGCTGAAGCGCGGCCAGACCTACGCGCCGCCGCAGAAGCAACCCCGCTGGAACATGGCCCTGGCCGCCAGCGTCGTGGTTTCGGTCATCACGGTGGGCGCCGGCGCACTGCTGGCGCCGCGCGCTGGTGTCTCCGAGACCGAGGTGAGCGCGAGCCCGACGCGTGAACACCTTTCGCCACCGCGCACCGTGCGTCTGGCGTCGGTTCGCGGTCTCGGGACGTCACCGGACATCACCTTCTCACGCAGCGACGCGCCCGGCAGCCTGACGGTGCAGCCCGAGGTCGTGGTCCTGACCTGCGCCGATGGCTCGTTCGATGTCGTATGCGCCTGTGGCGGCGCGCCGGACACACCGCAGTATCCGGAGTACGAACTGGAGCTGGTGAATCGCAACACGTCCGCATTGGCGTGGCGTTCACCGCGACAGATTCCCACCGATGGCGCGCTGCTGTCGTTCGTGGTGCAGGAGCCGGACCGGCTCGAAGCCGGCAACTACGACATGATCGTGCGCGGCCTCTCCGTGGATCACGAAGAGATCGTGGCGCGGTTCTGGCTGCGCGTCGGCGACTGACGCCAACTAGCTCAGGTATTTCTTGATCCGCGCGTGCAGCGGCGAGTGCCGCGGGAAATGCGCGCGCAGGTATTCCATCTGGTCGGCCAGCACGCGCCGGCCCTTCAGGAAGATGTATTCCGCGTAGGTCGGCGTGAACGGCACGGCGATGAGCTGCATCTTCGCCTGCTCGGGCGTACGCGACGCCTTGAGGTTGTTGCAGCGGCGACATGCGGCGACCACGTTGGTCCAGACGTCGCGCCCACCCTGGCTGAAAGGCCGGATGTGGTCGCGGGACAGCTCGCGCACCGGAAACCGCTGCGCGCAATACATGCAGAAATGCGCATCGCGGCGGAACAGGGTCTGGTTGTTCAACGGCGGCACGTAGTCCTGGCGCGTGTTGCCGGGATTGCCCGTGTGGCCGATGGTCGCGACGATCGAGTTCACTTCCAGCACCGTGCGCAGCCCGGTGAGCGCGCTCACGCCGCCATAGAGCTTGAACAGCGGGCTGCCGCAGGTGTACGCCACCTGCTCCTGGTGATAGAGCCGCGCAGCTTCCCGGTAGTCGATCCACTCGAGCGGCATGCCGGATACGTCGGTTCGAAGCACGAGCTGGGTGAGCGCGCGACCGACGTTGCCCGCGATGAGATGCAGATCGCTGGTGTGACCGTGATCCGCGATGTCCAGATCGATACCCAGCATGGGACATGTAAGATAAGCCAGTCGTGTGCGAGAATTCAACGGCGCAACACGTTCATTTGACACGGGAAAAGCAGGGCTTTTGGCGACCAGGCCACAGCGCTGACAACACGGGGGACACAGACCAATGCCGATAACGATAGGCGCGTTGCGTGAATGCGCGCCCGGTGAAACTCGCGTCAGTCTCGTGCCCGAGGTCGTGGACAAGTTCACGGCCGCCGGTGCCCGCGTCATGCTGGAGTCGGGGGCTGGCGTTCGCGCCCAGTTTCCCGACGCGCTCTATCGCAAGGGCGAATGGGCCGGTAGTTCGGCCATCCTCGCGCAGGCGGACGTGCTGCTGACGGTGGCGCCGCTGAACCCGGAGCAGATCGGCCAGCTCAAGCCTGGCGCCGTGGTGATCGGCTTCCTGCAGCCCCACGCCCGCCAGGCCGAGGTGCAGGCGCTGCGCGACCGCAGGATCACGAGCTTTGCCGTCGAGCTGATCCCGCGCATTTCCCGCGCCCAGTCCATGGACGGCCTGTCATCGCAGGCCTCGCTGGCCGGCTACAAGGCAGTGCTGATCGCCGCCAACAACCTCGAGAAGTTCATGCCCATGCTGACCACGGCGGCGGGCACCATCCGTCCCGCCCAGGCGCTGATCATCGGCGCCGGTGTGGCCGGCCTGCAGGCCATCGCCACGGCCCGCCGGCTGGGCGCGGTGGTCGAGGCCTACGACGTGCGCAGCGCCACGCGCGAGCAGGTCAAGTCGCTCGGCGCGAAGTTCGTCGAGACCGGCGTCAGCGCCGAGGGCAGCGGCGGCTACGCGCGCGAGCTGACGCCCGAGGAAAAGGCCAGGCAGCAGGAAGCGCTCGACCTGCGGATTGCCGCGGCCGACGCGGTCGTTTCCACGGCGTCGGTGCCGGGCCGCAAGGCGCCGGTCATCATTTCGAGGGCTGCGGTGGAACGCATGCGGGCCGGCTCCGTGATCGTCGACATCGCGGCCGAACAGGGTGGCAACTGCGAGCTCACGAAGGCGGGCGAGACCGTGGTCACCGCCAACGGCGTGAAGGTGATCGGGCCGGTCAACCTGCCGGGCACCCTGGCCTACAACGCCAGCGAGATGTACGCCCGCAATCTCTTCAACTTCCTCAAGCCCGCGATCGACAAGGCGGGTGAATTGAAGATCGACTGGAATGACGAGGTGTTCGCCGGCGCGGTGCTCACGCACGACGGCACCATCAGGCACGAAGCCACCCGCAAGGCTATCGAGGGTTGACCGATGACCGGAATCGTTGCGCTGTACATCTTCATGCTGGCCGCCTTCACAGGCTACGAAATCATCGCCAAGGTGCCGGTCATCCTGCACACGCCGCTGATGTCGGGATCGAACTTCGTGCACGGCATCGTGCTGGTGGGCGCCATGGTGGCCCTCGGCGGCGCGACCACGCCGTTGGAGAAGACCATCGGCTTCATCGGCGTGCTGCTCGCGGCAGGCAACGCCGTCGGCGGCTACGTGGTCACCGAACGCATGCTGGAGATGTTCAAGTCCTCGGGCGCCAGGAAGGGCCAGAACGAAAAGAAGGGCG
>DASTHJ010000186.1:0-27802 GCA_035718265.1 Steroidobacteraceae bacterium
GCCTTCGCCACGAAGTACGACGTGTTCCCGACCGCCGAAGACCCGATCTGGGAGTTCGCGGTCAACACGCCGGTCAACAACAAGGAAGCCAAGATCCATGGCTTCGAGGTTGGTGGCCAGTACTTCTTCGGCGATTCGGGCTTCGGCGTCCTGGCGAACTACACGATCGTCCGTGGCGACATCGACTACAAGGTCACCTCGGATCCGAACGTGAACCAGTTCGCGCTGCTGGGTCTGTCCGACTCGGCCAACGCCGTGCTGATGTTCGAGAAGTTCGGCCTCTCGGCCCGCCTGGCCTACAACTGGCGTGACGAGTTCCTCCGTACCGTCAACCAGGGCGGCTGGAGAAACCCGATCTACGTCGAGCCGTATGACCAGATCGACCTGAGCGTCGGTTATGACATCAACGACAACTTCGCGGTGTCGTTCGAAGCCATCAACCTGACGGGCGAGGACGTGCGCTGGCACGGTCGCTCCGAGAAGCAACTCTGGCGCCTCGAGGACCAGGGTGCGCGTTACGCGCTGGGTGCCCGTTACAAGTTCTGATCTGAACTCGTAAAGGGTTGATAATGGAAGGCCGCTGAATCTTCAGCGGCCTTCTTCTTTTGAGAGAGTTTTTCGAGGGTGCAATGTCGCGACACGTCCTGCTGAACAACGTCGAACACAAGAACCTGCGCGTCAAGGTGAGCTACGGCAAGGAATTCGGCATGGCCGTCGGAACGGTGCCCACGTTCCCGACGGAGTTCGCCGAAATCCTGCGCGAGTATCCGATCTTCTTCCGCAAGGATCCCAACACCGGCGAGTACGGCAGCGTCGCGCTGCTCGGCTTCACCCGCGAGGAGAACCTGTTCCTCGACGGCGACCGCTGGGATGCCAGCTATGTCCCGGGCGTCATCGCGCGCGGTCCGTTCCTGATCGGCTTCCAGGAACGGCAGGACGGCGGCCAGATTCGCCGTGAACCCGTCATCCACGTGGACCTGGACGACAAGCGCATCAGCGAGACCGAGGGGGAACGCGTATTCCTGGAGAACGGCGGCAACAGCCGCTACCTCGACCAGGTCGCCAGGATCCTGAGCGGATTGAACGACGGAATCGCCGCGGCCAAGGACATGTTCGCGATCTTCACTGCCATGGACCTGATCGAGCCCGTGAAGATCGACATCAAATTCAACAGCGGCCAGTACGAAGTCGTGGGCTTGCACACGATCAGCGCGCAGAAGTTGCGCAACCTGAGCGGCGAACAGCTGCTGGAGCTGAACCGCTCCGGCTTCCTGCAGGGCGCCTACCTGGTGCTGTCGTCGCTCAACAACGTGCAGCGGCTCATCGACCGCAAGCAGCGTCGCGACCAGGTTCAGGCGGCGACGGTGTCGTAGACCACCACGCGCTGCCAGAGGTGCGCGCAATCGGCGACGAACTTCTGGTGGATGGGGTGATCCTGGTAGGCCTTCTGGCCGGCGAGATCGTCGAAGAACAGGATCTCCGAAGCACTGAAGCTGTTGTCCACCACGTCGCGCTGTTCGGTGCCGGCGGGCACGCCGAAGTGCGCGCCCCGCACGGTCTCGATGGCGGCCAGCGTGCGCAGGCCCGCCAGCAGTTTCGCCAGGTCGTCCTGCGACGAAGGATTCTTCAGCCAGAAGAACACGTGGTGGACGATTTTCGGGTAGGTGTTCACGGTTGCAGCGACTCCGGAAGTGGCGGCCGCGAGTGCGGCGGCCGCGATGAAGGTTCTGCGCGAAGTGGTCACGTGAGCTCCGGTGTGATGGCGGAATGGGGCATGGCGAGCCTGTCGTAGGCACGTTCCAGCGCCGCGCGAAATGCCGGTTGCGCCAGCAGGGCGGGCGGCAGCACCGATGGAAAGGCCGCGAACCGCGCCACGTCCGCTGCGGCATCGCCGGTGCAGGCACGTCCGATCTCCGACAATCGCGCCGCCTCGGGATCGACGATCGCGACCCCGGCTTTCGACTGCCGCACGACGAAGTGCATCCAGGCGGCCACGGGCATGACCAGCCGGTGAATGGGCCGGCCAGCCTGCAGGGCCTCGCCGATGGTCACCATGATGCGCACCGGCAGCTTCTTCGAGCCGTCCCAGGCGATCTGGCTCAACAGGTGGCGGATGCCGGGATTGCGGAACCGGGCCAGCACCGCGGAGATGTAGTGCTCGACGTCGAGGCCCGGTGCCGCGCCGAGGCTCGGGCCCAGGTCCTCGTTCATGAGCAATTCGACGAATTGCGCGAGCTGTTCGTCCCGCATGGCATCGGCGACCGTCTCGTGTCCGCGCAGCGTGCCCAGGTAGGCCAGCGTGGAATGCGAGCCGTTGAGGATGCGCAGCTTGGCGCGATCGTAGACGCCCACGTCCCTGGCGAGCGTCACGCCCACGGATTGCCAGTCGGCATCACGCATCACGGGAAGATCCTCGACGACCCACTGCGTGAACGGCTCACGCTGGATCGGCCATTCGTCGACGAGTCCCGTGAGAGCGAGCGCCTGCTTGCGCAGCGCCTCGTCGGTCGCCGGCGTGATGCTGTCGACCATGGTCCGCGGACAGACCACTTCCGCTTCGATCCAGCGCGCGAGTTCCGGATCGGTGGCTTGGGCAAAAGCCACGAGGGCGCGATGCAGCACCGTGCCGTTCTCGGGCAGGTTGTCGCAGCTCAGGACGGCGAACGGCGGCACGCCGGCCGCGCGGCGGCGGCGCAGCCCCTCGACGATCCAGCCGATGGTGCTGCGTGGCCGCGCGGGCTGCGCGAGGTCATGGACGATGTCGGCGTTGTCGACATCGAGCAGGTTCTTCGCGTCCAGGCAGTAACCTTTTTCGGTCACGGTCAGCGACACCAGGCGCGTTTCGCGCGAGGTCAGTCGGGCGAATGCCGCCTCGTGATCGGTGGCGCCCACCAGCAGCTCGCGAATCGCGCCGATGATGCGCGCGCGCGGCGCGGTGCCGAGCTCGACCAGGGTGTAAAGGCCCTGCTGGTCCTTGAGTGCGTCGCGCAGACCCGTGCTCTTCAGCGACAGCGCGCAGATCGCCCAGCGCTTGTCGGAGTGCAGCAGCGTGTCGACGTAGAAGGCCTGGTGCGCGCGATGGAAGGCGCCCGGCCCGATGTGCACGATGCCGAAGCGTGTCGCTTCGCGGTCATAAGTCGGCAGGATCGTGCCCGAGCGGGCCGAATGCAGGCTCGCCTCGGTGAGGCGCGGCGGACTCATCTGGACCTCGTCAATGATTGTGGCGCGGCGTCTTCTTCGCCACGCCACGATACTTGACCGCCAGTTCCATGACGGCCCCGGTGTCGAGCTGGCCGACGGTGGAGCGATAGATTTCCTGCCACGGGGTGGCGCTTTCCGGGACCGGCGGCAATGCTTCGCTCTTGCGCCGTGCAAGTTCCTCCTCGCTGACCAGCATGTCACAGGTGCCGGCCGCCAGGTCGATCCGGATACGATCGCCGGTGCGCAGCCACGCGAGGCCGCCACCTGCGGCGCTCTCCGGCGAGCAATTCAGGATCGAAGGGCTGTCGGAAGTGCCGGACTGGCGGCCGTCGCCGAGCGTCGGCAGGCTCATGATGCCCCGCTTGAGCAGCGCATCCGGCGGTTGCATGTTCACGACCTCCGCCGACCCGGGCCAGCCCAGCGGGCCCGAGCCACGGATCACGAGAATGGTGTTCTCGTCGATGCCCAGCGAGGGATCGTTGATGCGCTCGTGGTAGTCCGTCGAGCCATCGAACACCACCGCGCGGCATTCGAAGCTCTCGCCGTCGCGCAGGTAGCGCGCGCGGAATTCGGCCGATATCACGCTGGTCTTCATGATCGCGAAATCGAACAGGTTTCCCTTCAAGACGAGGAAGCCGGCTTTTTCCTGCACGGGCTTTTCATAGCTCGTGATGACCTCGCGATCCACCGAGATCCGGCCCGCGATGTTGTCCGCCAGGCTGCGACCAGTGACCGTGAGGACGCTGCCGTCGATCTTGCCGACACGCAGCAACTCGTTCAGCACGGCCGGCACGCCGCCCGCGCGGTGAAAGCGCTCGCCGAGATACTTGCCGGCCGGCTGCATGTTCACGATCAGCGGCAGGTCGCGGCCGTATTCCGTCCAGTCGTCGGGCTGGAGCTCGATGCCCGCATGCCGCGCCATCGCCACCAGGTGCGGCTGCGCATTGGTCGAGCCGCCGATCGCGGCGATGGCCGCGATCGCATTGAGGAACGACTGGCGCGTCAGGATCTTCGAAGGCCGCAGGTCCTCGTAGGCCATGTCGACGATGCGCCGGCCGGTCTCGTAGGAGATCTGGCCGCGTTCGCGATAAGGCGCCGGAATCGCCGCGCAGCCCGGCAACGACAGTCCCAGCACTTCGGCCACGGCATTCATGGTCGAGGCGGTTCCCATGGTGTTGCAGTGGCCGAGCGACGGCGCCGAGGCCGCGGCCGCCTCCAGGAACTGCTTCTCGTCGATTTCGCCGGCCGCCAGCTTGCGCCGCGAGCGCCAGATCACCGTGCCCGATCCGACGAGGTCGCCGTCGTGCCAGCCGTCGAGCATCGGGCCGCCCGAGAGCACGATCGCCGGGATGTCGACGGTCGAAGCCGCCATGATCTGCGCCGGCGTGGTCTTGTCGCAGCCGGTCGTCAGCACGACGGCATCGATGGGATAGCCATGCAGGATTTCCACCAGGCCCATGTAGGCGAGGTTGCGGTCCAGCGCCGCCGTCGGCCGGCGGCAATTCTCGAAAATCGGGTGCAGCGGGAATTCCATCGGCACGCCGCCCGCGTCGCGGATGCCCTCGCGTACGCGCTTGGCGGTCTCGAGGTGCACGCGGTTGCAGGGCGTGAGATCGCCGCCGGTCTGCGCGATGCCGATGATGGGCTTGCCCGAGAGCAGCTCCTCGGCCGTGAGCCCGTAGTTCATGAAGCGCTCGAGATACAGCGCCACCATGTCGAGATGCTTCGGATCGTCGAACCAGTCGCGCGAGCGGAAGCGGCGTTTCGGTCGTGGTCTTTCTTCAGATGCCATGGGTCACGATGCTCTGCGGAAGTCCGGGCACATCGACGCGCGCGCGAAACAGGCCGCCGGCCAGGGGCTGCTGCTTGCGCTCTTCCGGGCTCAATGCCACGTGCGCGGTGGTGATGTACAGCGTCTTCAGGTCGTCGTCGCCGAACGCCGCCTTGGTCACCGCCGAGCAGGGCAGGCGCAGCGTGCTCAGCAGCTCGCCGGACGGAGAATAGCGGTGCAGGCCCCAGCCGCCGAACACGCCGGTCCAGATGCAACCTTCTACATCGACGATCGGGCCGTCGGGGTAACCTGCGCCGGGCGGCAGCCGGACCAGCACCCGCTTGTTGGACAGCATGCCCGAGCGCGTGCGATCGAAGGCGTAGATGACGCCGGCGAGCGTGTCGGTGTGGTACAGCGTCTTGCCGTCGGGGCTCTCCGCCGGGCCGTTGGTGACGACGTAACCCGGATCGCGGCGCACGCAGCCTTCGGCGCCGAGCTGGTACAACGCGCCGCTCGGATCTTCCTCGTTGTCATCCATGGAGCCGAACCAGAGGAAGCCCTCGGAATCGACGAAGCCGTCATTCAGGCGGTTGTTCGGCGCGTGCGGCTCGACCACGTGCAGCAGCGAGAAATTGCCGGTCTCGGGGTTGAAGGAATGCAGCCCGGTCTTCAGGCCCGCGATCCAGCCGCTGCGGGTCGGCAGCAGGAAGCCCACGCGCGCCGGCGCTGCCCACGAGCGCTGCTCGCCGGTGGCGGGATGAAACCGGTGGATGGCCGGCCCCTTGATGTCGACGAACCAGACCGCCTGCTCGCTCGCCGACCACACCGGCCCCTCGCCGAGCACCGCTCCTACCGGCCAGACACACTCGACCTTGGGCTCGACGACGGCCATGAGAGGAGATCAGCGGTAGCCGCCGTCGACCCAGTAGTTGTGCGCCGTGCACATGGCGGCGTCGGCGGATGCGAGGAACAGGACCATGGCGGCGACGTGGATCGGATCGACTCGTTTCTTGAGGCACTGCAGCGCGAGGATCTTGGCCTCTTCCTCGGGCGTATGCCACAACTTCATCTGCCGCGGCGTGCGGATCGCGCCGGGTACCACGCAGTTCACGCGGATGTTCGACTCGCCGAGGTCGCGCGCCAGCGCGCGCGTCAGGCCCTCGATGCCCGCCTTGGCCGTCTCGTAGAGCGAAAGGTTCTCGATGGCCGAGTGCCAGGATACCGAGCCCAGGTTGATGATCGATCCGCCGCCCGCCTTCTTCATGCCGGCGGTCACCGCCTGCGAGGCGAAGAACAAGTGCCGCAGGTTCACGGCAATGCGGTTTTCCCAGTATTCCGGCGTGACGTCCTCGATGCGGTGGCGATCGTCGTTGGCGGCATTGTTCACCAGTACCGACACCGGGCCTGACTTCGCCTCGATGTCGGCGAGCGCCGCGCGCAGCGCCCTGAGGTCGGTGACGTCGCAGTTGATGTAGGTGACTCCCGGGAGGCGCGCCGCGAGCGCCTTCGATTCGCTCTCGGCCACGTCGAGGAAGTACACGGTCGATTTCTGGCGCACGAATTCTTCGACGATGATCTCGCCGATGCCGGAACCGCCTCCCGTGATCACGACGGTCTTGCCGGCCAGTGATGGATAAACAGCATGCGTCATATGTTTCGAGCGAACCTCAGGCCCAGGTGTAGCTGGTTTTGACTTGCGTGTAGAACTCGACTGCCGCGAAGCCCTGCTCGCGCGGGCCATAGCTCGACTTGCGCGTGCCGCCGAACGGCACGTGGTAGTCGACGCCCGCGGTGGGCAGGTTGGTCATGACCATGCCGGCGCGCACGTTGCGCACGAAGTGGCGCGCGTGCTTCAGCGAGGTGGTCATGATGCCGGCCGAAAGGCCGAACTCGCCGGCGTTCGCCGCGGCCAGGGCCTCTTCGTAATCCTTGACGCGCACCGTCGAGGCCACGGGTCCGAAGACCTCCTCGCAGTTGATGCGCATGTCGAGCTTGGTGTCGGCGATCAGCGCGGGCGCCACGTAGTAGCCGGGCTTGTCGAGCTTCAGCGGCTCGCCGCCGACGATCTTGCGTCCGCCTTCCTTGGTCGCGATGTCGACGTACGAGAGCGTCGTCTCGAGCTGTGCCTGGCTCGCCAGCGGGCCCATCTGCGTGTCGGCCGCGAGCGCATCGCCGACCTTGAGCGCCTTGACGCGCGCTGTCAGCGCTTCGATGAATTTGTCGTGGATGCCCTGCGTGACGATGATGCGGCTCGAGGCCGTGCAGCGCTGTCCCGTGGCGAAGAAACCGCCGTCGAGCGCGCATTGCACCGCGCGGTCCAGGTCGCAGTCGTCCAGCACGACCAGCGGGTTCTTGCCGCCCATCTCGAGCTGCACGCGCGCGTTGTGCGACATCGCGCCCTTGGCGACGATCGCGCCGGTGCTCTGGCCGCCGGTGAACGACACGCCGGCAACGTCGGGATGTTCGACCAGCGCGCCGCCCATCGAGCCGCCGCCGAGGATCAGGTTGAACACGCCCTTGGGAAAGCCCGCCTCGTGGATGATCTCCGTCATCGCGTGCGCGGTGGCCGGCGTCAGCGACGCCGGCTTCAGCACCACCGTGTTGCCGAAGGCGAGTGCCGGCGCGCTCTTCCATGCCGGGATCGCGATCGGGAAATTCCACGGCGTGATCATGCCGAACACGCCCAGCGGCTCGCGATAGGTCTCCACGGCGACGCCGGGGCGCGTGGAGTCGACGGTCACGCCGTGACGGCGCAGCGCTTCCCCGGCGAAGAACTTGAAGATGCGCGCGGCGCGCATGACTTCGCCCTTGCCCTCGGGAAAGGTCTTGCCTTCCTCGCGCGACAACAGGCGGCCGAGCTCGTCGGCGCGCGCCATGATCATGGATCCCGCCTTGTCGAGCAGGTCGGACCGGACTTCCGGGCTGGCATTGGCCCAGCCCGGGAACGCCGCCTTGGCGGCGGCCACGGCACTATCTACCGTCTTCTTGTCACCGCCCGGCACTTTCGCGACGACGTCGCGCGTGTCGGAAGGATTCAGGCTGTCGGATGCGGCGGAGCCCGCCACCCATTGCCCATCGATGTAATGGGTCAGTTGCTTGGTGTCGCTCATAGTTGATTCCGTTCAGGTGTTCAGGAGGCCCCGACGCGCGAGGTTGCGCATCAGGTCGGCAATCCCAAACGACCAGGTCGGGGCCCGGTCGCAGGTGGTCACCTTGTTTTCTAGCACACCCAGCTTCTCCGTGGACACCCGGACCACGTCACCGCTCTTGTGGGTGAATCCTTGCCCTGGTGCGTCGCGATCGACCACGGGTGCGAACATCGTGCCGAGGAACAGCGCGAAACCGTCGGGATAGGCGTGGTGCTTGCAGATCGTCTGTCCGACGAGCTCGGTGGGATCCCGGCTGATCTGCGCCATGGAGCTCTGGCCTTCGAGGCGGAAACCTTCCTCGCCGGTGATCTCCAGCCGTACCACCGCCCGGCGCACGTCGTCGAGCGTGTATTCGCCGTCGAACATGCGGATGAACGGGCCGATCGCACAGCTCGCGTTGTTGTCCTTGGCCTTGCCGAGCAGCAGCGCGCTGCGCCCCTCGATGTCACGCAGGTTCACGTCGTTGCCGAGCGAGGCGCCGAGGATGCGGCCGGCACTATCTACCGCCAGGACGATCTCCGGCTCGGGATTGTTCCAGGCCGAATCCGAACGCACGCCGATCCAGTCGCCCCAGCCCACCGACGAGAGCGTCGGGCCCTTCGTGAAGATCTCCGCATCGGGACCGATCGCCACCTCGAGGTACTGCGACCACAGGCCATCCGCGATCAGCACCTGCTTGAGCCGCTGCGCTTCCTCCGAGCCCGGCTTCACGGCGCGGATGTCGGCGCCGATGCGGTCGCGCAACGACGCACGCAGGTCTTCCGCCTTGCTGGCATCACCGCGGCAACGCTCCTCGATCACGCGTTCGATGGCCGAGACCGCGAACGTGACGCCGCTGGCCTTGAGGCATTGCAGGTCGAACGGCGACAGCAGCCGCACGTCCCGGGTCTCTGCATGGGCGCAGGTGAAGTTGAAGGATTCGAACGGACCGAGATCCTTGCCCTCCGGGATCTCGCCGTTCCAGGCGTTCAGCAGCTGCGAAACCGTCGGCGCGTGCCTGGCCACGTCGCGCACGCGGCCTTCGCTCACGATCACGGGTGTCGGGCCTTCACGCGTGAGGATGCGGCCGACCAGGGTGGCCCGACGCCAGTCGGGGGGTAGATGTTCGATCATGTTCTTCCGAAGAGGATCCCGCGGTGACAAGCACACCGCGGGATCCGATTGCGATCAGGCAGCAGCGGCGACCGCTTCCTTCTTCCAGAGCTTCTTCATGGCCTCGAGGGTCACGCCCTTGCTCTCGGGAACGAACTTCCAGACGAACAGGGCGGCCAGCACGCTGAAGCCGCCGTACAGCCAGTAGGCGAAGCCGTGATTGAAGGACGCGTTCAGCGCGGTGCTGCCGTCCATGATGTTGAAGGTCACCGACACCACCCAGTTCATGAACCACTGCGCGGCAACGGCAATCGCCATGGCCTTGTCGCGGATCGAGTTCGGGAAGATCTCGGCCAGCATCACCCACACCACCGGGCCCCAGGACAGCGAGAAACCCGCGATGTAGATGCACACCACGATCAGTGCGCCCAAGCCGACCGAGCCCGCGTTGAACATGAAGCCCAGCGCGATCATCGTCACGGCCATCACCAGCGCGCCGAGGATCAGCAGCGGCTTGCGGCCCCACTTGTCCACCGTGACGGTCGCGACCAGTGTGAACACGACCATGACGATACCCATGATCACGGTCTGCGCGAACGAAGCGTCGCCCTTGAAGCCCATGTTCGCGAACATCTGCGGACCGTAGTAGAGAACCGCGTTGATGCCCACGAGCTGCTGGAACGCCGACAGCAGGATGCCGACGATGATCACCAGTCCGCCGTAGGAGAGCAGGTGTCCCTTGGTCTCCTTGAGCGAGGCGTCGATCTCCGCGACGACGATCCTGGCTTCTTCTTCGTTGGCGAGCTTCTTCAGCACGGCATTCGCCTTGTCGGCCTTGCCCTTGAGCATCAGGCCGCGCGGCGTCTCCGGTACGAAGAACAGCAGCAGCACGAACAGGCCCGCGGGAATCGCGCAGCAGGCCAGCATGTAGCGCCAGCCCTGGTCGTGCACCCAGTTCGGATCGCCGTCGCCGCCGAACTTCTTGATGAAGTAGTTCACGAAGTACGACACGGTGATGCCGCTGACGATCGAGATCTGCTGGTAGGTGACCAGCGCGCCGCGCTTGGACGGCGGCGCGATCTCGGCGATGTACATCGGCGCGAGCATCGAGGCCAGGCCGATGCCCATGCCACCGAACAGGCGGTGCCCGATGAAGTTGGTGATCACGTCACCGAACTTGAGATACGGCGCGTCCTCGAAGAACAGGTTCAGGAACCAGAGCAGCGCGTTGGTCAGCGGCGTGAGCACCGAGCCGAGGTGACCCAGCCACGACTCCGGCCACGCGGAACCCAGCGACGAGAAGAAGAACAGCATGCCGGCGACGATCAGGCCGCCGCGACGTCCAAGGAAGTGCGCGACCACACCGCCGATCGCGCCGCCGATCAGACAACCCCACAGGGCGCCGGCGATCGTGAAGCCTTCGAGGCTGAGACGCGCCTCTTCGGCAAGATTCATCTGCGCGACGAAGTTCTGCTTGATCGACTCGGTCGCACCGGAAATCACCGCGGTGTCGTAACCGAACAGGAGTCCGCCGAGAGCGGCGATGATGGTGAGTGTGATCAGCAGGCCGGTGTGCGTAGAGCCTGCGGGGTTCGAAGCCTGAGACACGCGCTATCTCCTTGAATGGTTATGTTTTTCGGACCCGCTCACGAGCGCGATTCGCGCCCCCCGTTCAGCGGTCGCGAAAGCCTAGTGATAGCGGTATCAGATAGCAAGCCGCGCCGGAAAAACAGCCCTTTTCTGGACTGTTTCCGGTTGTGACTTAACGGCGCGAACCCGCTCAGGGCTTGCGCGGCGGGGCCACCGAATCGCGCTTCACCAGAACGTAGGGAACGAGGTGATCGACCGGCTGCGCGGCGTGGCGGTCCTTGGGCCGGCGGATCTTGTGCAGCAGCAGGTTGATGGCCGCCTCGGCCATGGCGGCGATGGGC
The DNA here is from genome assembly GCA_035718265.1 of Steroidobacteraceae bacterium. Classification (GTDB taxonomy): domain Bacteria; phylum Pseudomonadota; class Gammaproteobacteria; order Steroidobacterales; family Steroidobacteraceae; genus CADEED01. Next base: position 11,145 of record DASTHJ010000186.1, read on the forward strand.
TGCCGGACGGTGGTGAGCTCAGGCCACACCGTGGTCGCGATCGGTGTGTCGTCGAAGCCGACCACGGACAGATCGCCGGGAACGTCGAGACCGCGCCGGTGCGCCACCGAGATCGCCGCGGCAGCCATGTCGTCGTTGCTCGCGAAGATCGCCGTCGGCATGCGCTTGCGCGCCAGCAGTTTTTCGGTGGCTTCGAGTCCCGACTTGTACGTGAAGAATCCCTGGATCACCAGCGACGGATCGACTTCGTGGCCGGATTCCGCCATCGCGGCCTCGAAGCCGGCGAGACGCTGGCCACTCGCGGTCTGCGTGGGTTGACCCTTGATGAATGCGATGCGCGTGTGACCCTGCGAGACCAGGTGCGCGGTCATCTCGCGCGCGGCATTGAAGTCGTCGATGCGCACGCACGACACATCCTCGCGTGCACGACCGGTGGCGAGTGCGACGGCCGGCACGCCCTCGGCGGCGAACGCCGCCGCGATGGCCTTCGACTCGCACAGCGGGGGCGGCAGGATCACGCCGGCGATGCCTTCCGCCAGCTTCTGCGCCGCGGCCTTCTCCTGCGCAGGTTTCAGATTGTCCCAGCGGTCCAGCACGAGCTGCGCGGCGGTGCGGTGCGAACCATCGAGCGCGCCGACCAGCATTTCGGATAGATAGGAGGCGCTGGGATTGGAATAGATCAGCGCGATGCGCGTGTCGCGCGCGCCGGCGAGGACGCGCGCCGCCGGGTTCGGCCGGTAGTTGAGCGCGCGCACCGCCTGCATGACCAGCTCGCGCGTGGCTTCACGTACGTTGCTCTCGCCGTTGATGACGCGCGAGACGGTCATCGGCGAGACACAGGCATGGCGCGCCACTTCGTGGATGGTCACGGCGCCACCCTTGCGGCGGCCGGCCTTCTCCGGCGGGCGCGGCGTGCCGTCGGTGGTGCTCCGATCCCCTGTCTCGCTCAATCGATCTCCCTGGCGATCGCGGATACTGGCGCTGGGCTGAAGTTAGCGTTAACAATACTACGGGCCGTCAAAGTCCAATACCCCCATGCAGCACCGATTTTTCCTGGCATGCCTCCTTGCCGTCTTCGCGTTCCCGGTCAGCGCCGAGGATGGGTATGACCTGTGGCTGCGATATCCCGCGGTCGACGCCGCGAACTATCCGGCATTTCAGACCCAGGTGCGCGAGCTGGTCGCCGGTGGCAAATCCGCCACGCTGGAAGCGGCACAGCACGAGCTGGCCCGGGGCATCTCGGGCCTCGCCGGCGCACCGGTCGCGCTGGTCGGTGAGCCCAGCCAGGCGGGCGCCGTGCTGTTCGGCACGCCGCGCAGCTCGGAGATCATCGCGAAGCTGCCGCTGGCGCTGGAACGCGTCGGTGACGAGGGTTACGTGATCCGCAGCGCCACGGTGAACGGAATGCCGGCCACCGTGATCGCCGCCAATTCGGACATCGGCGTGTTGTATGGCGCCTTTCACTTCCTGAGATTGCTGCAGACGCGTCAGGACCTGCAGGCCCTCGACATCGCTTCCGCGCCGCGGACCCGGATCCGCATCCTCAATCACTGGGACAACCTCGATCGCCACGTCGAGCGCGGCTATGCCGGCGAGTCGATCTGGGACTGGCACAAACTGCCGGGCTGGCTGGATCCCCGATACACCGATTACGCGCGCGCCTGTGCGTCGGTGGGCATCAATGCCGCGGTGCTGACCAACGTGAATGCCAATGCCACCAGCCTCACGCCGGCCTGGCTGGACAAGGCGGCGGCGCTGGCCGAGGTGTTCCGTCCATACGGTGTGCGCGTTTACCTCACTGCCCGTTTCAGCGCGCCCATCGAGCTCGGGGGCCTGAAGACCGCGGATCCCCTCGATCCGCAGGTGCGCACCTGGTGGAAGGACAAGATCGACGAGATTTACCGCCACATCCCGGATTTCGGCGGCTTTCTGGTGAAAGCGAATTCCGAGGGGCAGCCAGGGCCACAGGACTACGGACGTTCGCATGCAGACGGCGCCAACATGCTGGCCGGGCCACTGGCGGCGCACGGCGGCATCGTGATGTGGCGCGCCTTCGTCTATTCCAGCGAGAACACCGAGGATCGCGCCCGGCAGGCGTATTCGGAATTCGTGCCGCTCGACGGCCAGTTCGCCGACAACGTGCTGGTGCAGGTGAAGAACGGTCCCATCGACTTCCAGCCGCGCGAGCCGTTCTCGCCGCTGTTCGGCGCCATGCCGAAGACACCGCTGATGATGGAATTCCAGATCACCAAGGAATACCTCGGCTTCGCGACGCACCTGGTGTACCTGGGCACGATGTGGGAGGAGGCGTTGCAGGCCGACACGATGGTGCGCGGCAAGGGCTCCACGGTGGCCAAGGTCATCGATGGGGAGCTGCATGGCTACGCGCTCACCGGCATGGCCGGCGTCGCCAACATCGGCACCGATCGCAACTGGAGCGGCTCGCATTTCGACCAGGCGAACTGGTATGCGTTCGGACGGCTCGCGTGGGATCCGCAGGCCTCGGCGCGCGCCATCGCCGAAGAGTGGATCCGCATGACCTTTTCGAACGACCCGGCGTTCGTCGAGCCCGTGCTCGACATGATGATGGGTTCGCGCGAGGCCGCGGTCGACTACATGACGCCGCTGGGACTCGCGCACCTGATGGGCACGGGGCACCACTACGGGCCGGCGCCCTGGGTCAGCGACCTGAAGCGGCCGGAATGGAACCCGGTCTACTATCACCGCGCGGATGCCAACGGCATCGGCTTCGAGCGCGGCCCCGAGGGCAGCAATGCCGTGGCGCAGTACGCGCCCAAGGTCGCCGCGAGCTTCGCGGATCCGAAGAAGACGCCCGAGAACCTGCTGCTGTGGTTTCACCACGTGTCCTGGGATCGCAAGATGGCCTCGGGGCACACGCTGTGGGACGAGCTGGTGCGCCACTACGACCATGGCGTCGAAGTAGTTAGGCAGATGCGCCACACCTGGTCGGGCCTGCAGGGCAGGGTGGACGCGGCGCGTTTCGCACAGGTCGCCGCGTTCCTCGCGATCCAGGAGCACGAAGCGCAGTGGTGGCGCGACGCGTGCGTCGCGTACTTCCAGTCGATTTCGCAGCGTCCGCTGCCCGCGGGCTCGGCGCCACCGGCGCACCCGCTCGAGTACTACCAGTCGCTGAAATTCCCGTACGCACCCGGCCAGGGAAGGTGATGCCATGCGCGCGAGCTCGTTGATCTGCGGCTGTCTGCTGGCGGCGATCGGCGTGGCGTTTGCCGCCCTGCCGCCGCCGGTGGAAATGACCGCCGAGCAGGACCACCAGCTCATGATGAAGAAGCTCGGCATCGAATCCATCCGCCAGGGTGCGAACGGCCGCGATCCGAACGCGCCGAACGCGGCGAACTACGACGAGTCGAAGGCGAATCCGTATCCCGTGCTGCCCGATCCGCTGAAGCTCGCGAACGGCAAGCCGGTGAAGACGCCGCAGGACTGGTGGCAAAAGCGCCGGCCCGAGCTGTTGGAGCTGTTCGACCGCGAGATCTACGGTCGTACGCCGCAGGTCACGCCCGCCGTGGCCTGGGAAGTGAAATCCGCGTCGAACGAGAAGCTGGGCGGCGCGGACGTGCTGGTGCGCAAGCTCGTCGGCCACGTCGACAATTCCAGCTATCCGGCCATCGCCGTCGACATCGACCTCACGCTGACCACGCCGGCCGGCGCGCAGGGTGTGCCGGTGATCATCGAATTCTTCCCGGTGGAATGGGCGTCGCGCATTCCACCGCAGCCCCGGCCCACCTGGCAGGAGCAGGTGGTCGCGCGCGGCTGGGCGTACGCGATCCTTTCGCCCTCGAGCATCCAGGCCGACAACGGCGCCGGACTCACGCGCGGCATCATCGGCCTCGTCAACAAGGGGCAGCCGCGCAAGCCCGACGACTGGGGCGCGCTCAAGGCCTGGGCCTGGGGTGCATCGCGCGCGCTCGACTACCTGGAGACCAATGCGGACGTGGATGCGAGGCGCGCGGTCATCGAAGGCGTCTCGCGCTATGGCAAGGCCTCGCTGGTGACGCTGGCCTACGAACCGCGCTTCGCGATGGGATTCATCGGCTCGTCCGGCGCGGGCGGCGCCGCGCTCGCGCGCCGCAACTGGGGCGAGAAGCTCGAGAACGTGGCGGCGAGCGGCGAGTACCACTGGATGGCGGGCAACTACATCAAGTACGCGGCCGATCCGCTGACGGTGAACGACCTGCCAGTGGATGCACACGAGCTGATAGCGCTATGCGCGCCAAGGCCGGTGTTCATCGGCGCCGGCAATCCGGCGCAGGGCGATGGCTGGGTGGATCCGAAGGGCATGTTCATGGCCGCAGCGGCCGCCGGGCCCGTGTACAGGTTGTTAGGCGCGAAGGATCTCGGCACGACCGAGTTCCCGCCGATGGAAACCGCGCTAGTCGCTGGCGAGATCGCATACCGCCAGCACTCCGGAGGGCACACCTCCGGTCCCAACTGGCCGACCTTTCTCGACTACGCCGCGGGCTACTTCAAGTAAGAAGCTGGTTACCAGTCCCACATCGTGCCGTCTTCGAGGCGCGCGATCGGCAGCTGCTTGGGGTTGTAGGGAAACTTCGCCGCGAGCTTCTCGTCGATGGTCACGCCGTGACCGGGCGACTCGCCGCAGTACAGCCGCCCGTCCCTGAAGGTGTAGTCGTGCGGGAAGACTTCGTCGGTCTCGCGCGCGTGCTTCATGTATTCCTGGATGCCGAAGTTGGGCACCCAGGTGTCGAAATGCAGCGCCGCGCCCATGCATGCCGGCGAAAGATCCGTGGCCCCGTGGAAGCCGGTGCGCACGCCATGCAGCGCCGCGAAATCGGCGATGCGTCGCACGTGCGAAATGCCGCCGCTGTGCACGATGGTCGTGCGGATGTAGTCGATCAGCTGGTTCTGGATGAGGTACTTGCAATCCCAGATGGAATTGAACACCTCGCCGACGGCGAGCGGCGTCACCGAGTGCTTGCGGATGAGCTCGAATCCTTCCTGGTTCTCGGCCGGCGTCGCATCTTCCAGCCAGAACAGCCGGAAGGGTTCGAGGTCACGCGCGAGCCGTGCCGCCTCGATCGGCGACAGGCGGTGATGCACGTCGTGCAGCAGTTCGATGTCGGAGCCGTGCTCGCTGCGCAGCCGCTCGAAAAGCTGCGGCGCGACGCCCAGGTATTTCGGAGTCGACCACACCGATTCCGCCGGCAACGCGCTCTCCGCGGGTTCGTACGCGTTCTTCAGGCTCGAAACTCCATAAGCCTTCTTCACGCCGGGAATGCCGCATTGCGCGCGCACGGCCTTGTAACCCTGCGCGATGTACTTGCCCACTTCCGCGCTGCACTCGTCGATGTCCTTGCCGTTGGCATGGCCGTACACGAGCACGCCTTCGCGCGACCTGCCGCCCAGCAACTGGTACAGCGGCTGATTCGCCATCTTGCCGAGAATGTCCCAGAGCGCGACGTCCACGGCGGCGATCGCGGTCATGGTCACCGGACCGCGGCGCCAGTACGCCCCGCGATAGAAGAACTGCCAGGTGTCCTCGATGCGTCCCGCGTCGCGCCCGATGAGATTCGGAACGAGATGGTCCTTCAGGTACGACGCGACGGCCAGCTCGCGGCCGTTCAGCGTGGCATCGCCGATACCGGTAACACCTGAACGCGTGACGATTTTCAGCGTCACGAAGTTGCGCGCAGGGCAGGTGACGATCACGTCGGCGGCGACGATCTCGCGATCGCGTGCCGAGCCCGGCCTGGTGTCCATCGCCTCCGCAGTGCTCACGCCCATTGCTCCCTCGTGCATTAACAATTAGTGTCGCCGGCCGCAGCCGCAAAACGAAGACCGCGCGGACGGGGTCCGCATACTACCAATATGGACAAACTCAATCCCGACCGGCTTTTTCCCGCCGACCCTACCACCAGGTCGATTGCGCGCAAGCTCTACCAGCTGGTCCGGGACCTGCCCATCATCAGCCCGCATGGGCATACCGATCCCAAGTGGTTTGCCGACAACGTGCCCTTCGCCGACCCGGCCAGCCTGCTGCTCACGCCGGACCATTATGTATTCCGGATGTTGTACAGCCAGGGCGTCAAGCTCGAGGAGTTTGGCGTCGCGCGCGTGGATGGCGGCTCGACCGAGCGCGACTCGCGCAAGATCTGGCGGCTGTTCGCGCAGCATTTTCACCTGTTCCGCGGCACACCCTCGCGCATGTGGTTCGACTGGGTGCTGTCGAGCGTCTTCGATGCCCCCATCCCGCTGACGCCGGAGAATGCCGACGATACCTACGACCGCATCGCCGAGAAACTGCAGAAGCCGGAGTTCCGGCCGCGCGCGCTGTTCGAGCGCTTCAACATCGAGGCCCTGGCCACGACGGAATCCCCGCTCGATGACCTGCTGCACCACGTGACCATCCGCAAGAGTGGCTGGCGCGGCCGCGTGATCACCGCCTACCGTCCCGACAACGTGGTCGATCCGGATACCCCCGGCTTCCTCGACAATCTCAGGAAATTCAGCGAGCTCACCGGCGAGGACGCGCTCTCGTGGCGCGGCTACCTCGCCGCGCACCGCAAGCGACGCGCCTTCTTCGCCGTCATGGGCGCGACCTCCACCGATCACGGCCATCCGACCGCGCGCACCGCGGATCTGTCGCCCGCGGATGCCGAGTCACTGTTCAATCGCATCGTGCGCGGCACGCCCAACGCCGGCGATGCCGACCTGTTCCGCGGCCAGATGCTCACGGAAATGGCGCGCATGAGCCTCGACGACAAGCTCGTGCTGCAGATCCACCCCGGCGCCTGGCGCAACCACAATGCGCCGCTGTTCGATCGCTTCGGGCCGAACGTCGGCGCCGACATCCCGACGCGCACCGACTACGTGGGCGCGCTGCGGCCGCTGCTCAACCGTTTCGGCAACGATCCGTCGCTCACCATCATCGTGTTCACGCTCGACGAGAGCTCGTACGCGCGCGAGCTCGCGCCGCTCGCGGGGCACTATCCGGCGCTCAAGCTCGGACCGCCCTGGTGGTTCCACGACAGCCCGGAAGGCATGATGCGCTTCCGTGAGCAGACCACCGAAACGGCAGGTTTCTACAACACCGTCGGATTCAACGACGACACGCGCGCATTCCTGTCGATCCCGTCGCGGCACGACGTCGCGCGCCGCATCGATTGCGCATTCCTCGCGCGCCTGGTCGCCGAGCACCGCCTGCCCGAGGACGAAGCCGCCGTGCTCGCGCCGCAGCTGGCCTACGAATTTCCGAAGAAAGCGTACAAACTCTGAAAGGCGAATCCCGGGGGGAGGCTGAATGAGCTCGATGAATCCGACGATTGACACCGGTGGCAATGCGGGCGGCACCGTAGGTAGGGTCGGCAACTACCGCTGGGTGATCTGCGCGCTGCTGTTCATCGCGACCACCACGAACTACATCGATCGCAATGCGCTCGGCGTGCTGAAGCCTTTCCTGCAGGACCACCTCGGCTGGGACGAGGTCGACTACGGCTGGATCGTCTTCGCATTCGTCGGTGCGTATGCGGCGTTCCCTTCCATCGTCGGGATCTTCATCGACAAGGTCGGCGTGAAGCGCAGCCTCGCGACGGCGCTGATCGTCTGGTCGATTGCCGCCGCCGCGCACGGCCTGGTCGCCACGGTGATCGGCTTCGTCATCGTGCGCTTCTTCCTCGGCGTCGCCGAAGCGGCGAACTTCCCGGCATCGATCAAGGCCGTGGCCATGTGGTTCCCGCAGAAGGAGCGGGCCCTGGCCACCGGCATCTTCAACGCGGGCACCAGCGTGGGCGTGATCGCCGCACCGGTCACGGTGTTGCTGGCGCAGACGCTGGGCTGGCAGTGGTCATTCGTGCTGATGGGACTGATCGGCTTCATCTGGCTGTACTTCTGGCAGCGCAGCTTCCATCCGCCGGAGACCCATCCGCACGTCGGCGCCGCCGAGCTGGAGTACATCCGCTCGGGCCGACCGGCCGCGGAGCAGAACATCAAGCTGTCCTGGTCGGCCATGGTCCGGTACCGCCAGATCTGGCCGTTCCTGATCGGCAAGTTCCTCACCGATCCGGTCTGGTGGTTCTTCCTGTTCTGGCTGCCTACCTACCTGAGCAACGAGCGCGGCCAGGACCTGCTGAAGAGCGCCGGTCTCATGGCCATCATCTACACCGGCTCGAGCGTCGGCTCGGTGTTCGGCGGCTGGCTTTCCGGTTTCTTCATCCGCAGGGGCTGGCACGTCGGCAAGGCGCGCATGACCACGATGCTGCTGGCCGCGATCTTCATGCCGGGATCCATCCTCGCGTACTTCACGGACAACTTTGCCGTGTGCGTGGGCTTCATCACGCTGGCGACCGCCTGCCATCAATGGTGGTCGGCGAACATCTTCACCTCGGCCACGGACCTGTTTCCGCAGAAGGTCTCGGGCTCGGTCGTGGGGCTCGGCGCGACCGCCGGCGGCATCGGCGGCATGTTCATCGCGCTGCTGGCGGCGCTCGCGATCCAGTGGACCGGCAAACAGGAGCTGGTGTTCATCTGGGCCGGCTTCATGCACCTGCTCAGCCTGGCGATCTACTGGTTCTGGTTCAAAGGTCGCTTCGACCCCGTGGACGTCGACGCGGGTATCGACCTGCACTCGCGTCACACGCCGCTGCTCGCCTCGGGCTCGGTCATCGCGATCCTGGGCTTCGCGCTGATGCTGCTCATCGGCCTCAACTGGGACGTGTGCGTGCAGGCGACGAATCTGTCCGGCGCCGCGCAGGCACTGACCGCCGCGCTCGGCGTGTTCGTGATCGGCGGCGGGCTGGCTTACGCGGGAATGGCCAAGAAGCAGCGCTGATCAGCGCGTCGCCTTGCGGCGCACCGGCGAGTAGCGACGCCGCTTCTCGGCGGCGATCGCGCGCGCGCGTTCGATCTCCTCGACTTCGGTCACCTTGAGCATGTCCTCGATGACGCGCGAGATGTGCTGGTGCATGGCGGCGCGCGCGGCTTCCGGATCGCGGCGCTTCAATGCGCGCAGGATCGCGGCGTGCTCGTCGATCGGCGGCTTCAGTCCGCGTGCGCGGCCCTTGTCGTCCATCGAATGGCTCTGCGGCGAACGCGCACGCGCGTCCCACAGCATCTGCACCGCGGCGATGATGCCGCTGTTCTGCGTGGAGCTGGCGATCAGCTCGTGGAAGCGGCGATCGGCTTCCTCGCTCATCAGGATCTCGTTCTGCCGGTTGTCGTCGCGCATTTCCGCGATGAGCCCGGAGAGTTCCGCGAGCTGCGCATCCTCGATGCGCAATGCCGCGAGCGCGGCGGCTTCCCCTTCGATGGCATGGCGCGCCTCGAGCAGCTCGAACGGACCGATGTCCTTGGCACCCTCGGTGCCGCTGGGCGGCTGGCGGTTCTTGACATAGACCCCGGAGCCCAGGCGCACGTCGACCAGGTCGTCGAGCTCGAGCGCAATGATGGCCTCGCGCACGGTGGGGCGCGAGATGCCAAACGTCTGGGCCAGCTCGCGCTCCGACGGCAGTCGCTGTCCCAGGCTGTATTCACCGTCCGCGATGGCTTTGGCGAGCCTCTGGGCTATCTGCTCATACAAGCGGCGCGGTTCGGTCATGGCGCGCAAGTATCTGCGCTGAACGGGGCTTCCAACAAGGGCTGAACGTTCCCGGCCGGGAATGTCCGCCCAGGCCAACTGGACATTCTGGTAAGGGAACTTCTTGCCTTTGGCCTGACCAGTTGTTACGTTTGCGGCCATCGAGTCATGGGGTGGAATCGCGTTGCCTGATTACCACTCCGACGGCAGAAAGAGCGCATCGGCATGCAGCCAGATCATCGTCGAGCCCGGATTTTCGGTCTGCCCACGTCGAGTTTGCGATGTGAGCTCGCCGATTTTCTGCTGTCGGGCAGTCGCCACTGGCATCGCCACCGTTTTTGAAATCAGACCTGAGGGGAAAGACATGAAATCTGCGATTCATCTGAACCATTGCGGTCGGCGCCAGAAAGCCGGCATTCCGAGCGCCGTATCACTCGCCGCTGCCGTTGCACTGCTGTGTTCGGGAAATGTCGTGTTCGCGCAAGACCAGGACAACTCGGCGAGCAGCGAGCTCGACGAGATCGTGGTCAAGGGATACCGCGGCAGTCTGCAGAATTCGACCGCCGCCAAGCGCGAGTCGAACGGTTTCGAGGATGTCATCTTTGCCGATGACATCGGCAAACTGCCGAGCCAGAACCTGGCCGAATCGTTGAACCGCATCCCTGGCGTGAAGATCAACCGCGAAGTCACGGGCGAGGGCCTGCAGATCGCGGTTCGCGGCCTCGGGCCGAGCTTCACCAAGGTGGTCTTGAACGGCAACAACATCGCCATCGCCTCGGATGGCTCGCTCGGCTCGGGCCAGCGCAACCGCGAAGTCGATCTCGGCGTGTTCCCGGGCGAGCTGTTCACCAGCCTGTCGGTGTCGAAGTCCGCGCAGGCGGATCAACTCGAAGGCGGTGTTGCCGGCTACGTAAATCTCCGGCCGGCACGTGCCTTCGACAATCCGGGACAACACTTCAAGTTCTCCGCGGAAGGTGCTTATACCGACATCAACGGACAGGCGAGCCCGCGTGCGTCGTTGAGCTACAGCAATACGTTCAACGAGAATTTCGGTGTATTCGTCGGTGTGGCCACCCGCAGGACCAAGTCGCGAGTCGATGGATACGAGACCGTCGGTTATGTCGACGGTTGCACGGTGACCGGGACGGCTTGTTCCGCGGGGTCGATCGGACGCAACTTCTTCGACTGGAATTCAACGGCTACAGCAGACTATGCCGCCGCGCATCCCGGCGTGAACGTGGGCGATGCCCTCGATCTGGCCGCGATCAGCGGACAGACCCTTGCCGCGCTCGACACGGCCATGATGCCCTACCTGGGGCGCGGCGTTCTGGTCGAAGGCACACGTGACTCGACGACCGGCCTGGTGTCGCTCGAATTTCGTGCTTCGGACAATCTAAGCTTCGCGCTCGACATGATGGGCAGCAAGGTCGAGAACGATTTCAACCGCGCCGACATCATGCTGTTCACCCGACTGACACGTGTGTCGGCCGGCAACGCGATGATTCCGGAAAACATGGAGCTCGATGAGCACGGCAATGTCCGCAGCGTGACCCTCTACAACTCGAGCTATTTCACCGAGCAGCGCCCGTACATCGAGGATCTGGACTTCTACAGCGCCATGCCGAGCATGCGCTGGCAGGTGACCGACAAGTTTGCGACCGAACTTTCCGCCAGCTATTCGAAGTCCGAATTCGATCGCGACAACCCGACTTGGTTGTACCAGACGCCCAGGGGAGTCACGACTTACACGCTGAACGGCGACACTCCTTCGTTCGAGACGTCGTTCGACGTCAATGGCACGGCGGGCTGGACCTGGTACAACGGCGGCGCCGCGGGCTTCCGTACGGCGCGCGATCACCGCGAGACCGAGACCAAGGGCGTGCACCTGGACTTTTCGGTGGGCGACGACGCGAACCGCAATGGCTTCAGGTTCGGCCTCGCATACGACGACTCCAAGCGCCTGATGGCCGCATTCGGCAGCCCCACTTACGGCAATGACGCCTTCGCGGCCGTGCCTGACCCGACGCCCTTCCTGTACCCGATGAACGCGTCGGATTTCGGCGGAACGATGGACAGCAGCCTGGGCTACCCTGGCTGGGCGCAGATCGACTATCGTGCCATCAAGGAAGCGACGAACTACCAGCAGTACTACGACACCATGACCCAGTCCGGTGGTGACGTATTTGGCCAGACCGTCGGCGACATCAAGGAAAAGTACAAGGGCGGATATATCGAAGCGAACGTCGAGGGCGAGATTCTCGGTCGCAAGCTCCGCGCCAATGCGGGCGTGCGATTTGTGCAGACCGACCAGCTGATGGGTTACCTGGACACGGCGGCCAACGAGTACAAGACGACTGACGTCACGTACGAGGACTGGCTGCCTTCCTTCAGCGCCGTCTACGACCTCACTGACAGCGTGAAGCTCCGCGCAGCGGCTTCGCGCGCCATGACACGTGCGAATCCCGCTTTCATGTTCCCGAACGCGGCTTTCTCCGGCGTGGGTATCGATCGCGTGAGCGCCGGGAATCCGAACCTGAGCCCCTACTTCTCGGACAACATCGACATCGGCGGCGAGTGGTACTTCTCGGACATCGGATATGTCGGACTCACGTATTTCAACAAGAAGATCACGGGCTTTACGAGGAGCTCGAGCATTGACATTCAGTTCAACCAGCTTCCCACCTATGGCCTGAGCATCGACGACCTCGATCAGACGCGCCTGGACTTGCTTGCGGCGTGCGGCGGCATCGATTCGCCCGGGTGCCGGACCACGGTCACCGCCCAGGTCAACGTCGATGGTGCGACCCGGCTGACCGGCCTCGAGGCAGTATGGGTGCAGCCGCTCGACATGTGGGTCAACGGTCTGGGCTTCAATACCAGCCTGACGAAGATCAATCAGGACTCCGACAGCCCCTTGACCAACGTCACAGGCATCTCACCGTGGGCGTACACCTTCACGGGGTACTACGAGACTGACAGCTTCCAGATTCGAGCGACGTACTTCCACCAGGACCGGGCCATCGCATCGGGTCCGACGTCGGACCAGTACGACGGCGATCCGTTGCCGCTGCGTCGCCTCGTGTCGCTCGGCAGATCGCAGGTTGACCTGTCGATGAGCTACAGGTTGCCGACGCAAATGGAACTGGCCATCACGTTCGATGGGTACAACCTGACGAACGAGCCAGTGGGCAACTGGAACGAGTTCACCGGAGTCCCCGACAGCATCTACTATCCTGGCGCGACCTACACGCTTGGTGTGCGAGGCTCGTTCTGAGCGATATCCGCTGATCGAACGGAAACAAGTGAAAGGGGGGGGGCGACTAGAGGTCGTCTCCCCTTTTCTTCGTGTAGATGGGAGTTGGACGTCGACGCCTGTCAACGTTGTCGTCACTGGCGACCAGTTCGAGGGACTCCGGCAGGCCGGCGGAGCAGCGACCATCACGGTCACGCGCGGCGGCGGAACCACCGAAGATCTTCGAGGCGAGGCACTCGCATGATGAAATACGCCACGCATGAGGCTCATTGCGCTTCGGATCTTCGTAATGGACAGGTCCGTGACTCGAGCTGGATCAGAGCATTGTCCATCCTCGCTGCCGTGAGTTGTGGCATTGCAGTAGCTGCCCCACGTGCCTCGATCCCCTCACCGCATCTAAGGACCACGAACGGTACGACTCAACTGGTTGTCTCGGGCGAGCCGTTCCTGATCCTGGGTGGCGAGCTCCTCAATAACTCCGGCACCAGTCTCGATTATCTCAAGCCAGTCTGGCAGCAGTTGCGCCAAGCGAATTTGAATACTGCGCTCGTGGCGGTGTCATGGGCGCAGCTCGAGCCGACGGAGGGCAAATTCGACTTCACGATCGTCGATGGTGTCATCGAGCAGGCGCGCGAAAACAGGATGAAGCTCGTGCTTCTCTGGTTTGGCAGCTGGAAGAACACCTGGTCCAGCTACGCGCCGGTGTGGGTGAAGAAGGATTTTCACAGATTCCCCCGTGTACGACTTGCCAGTGGTGCGGGGACGGAACGCCTGACGCCACTCAGTGAGGCGAACCAGCGAGCCGATGCCTTGGCCTTTGCAGCGCTGATGCGACGCATAAGGCAGGTCGATGCTGCCAATCAGACCGTGATCATGATTCAGGTGGAGAATGAGGTCGGCGTGATTCCAGATGCGCGCGATCACTCAGCCGAAGCCGACTCCGCCTATCGGGGCCAAGTCCCCAAGGTGCTGGTCGACTATCTGGTGCAGCACCGTGGGACGCTGGCTCCGGAGCTCCGATTCAAGTGGCAAAAGTCCGGTTTCAGGTCGTCGGGAAGTTGGGAGGAGATTTTCGGGCCAGGTCGCGAGACGGAAGATCTGTTCATGGCGTGGCACTACGCTCGATACATCGGCGCGGTTACTGCGGCGGGTAAGGCGGAATATCCATTGCCCATGTTCGTAAACGCAGCGCTCATTCGCACCAGTTATCTTCCTGGCCAGTTCAACAGCGGCGGACCATTGCCGCATTCGCTGGACATCTGGCGAGCTGGGGGACCGCAGATCGATTTCCTGGCTCCCGACATCTACTTCGAGTTCAAGTCATGGGCCGACAAATACACGCGCAACGGCAATCCCCTGTTTGTCCCGGAAACTCGAGGCGGCACACTTGGTGCCGCCGACGTTTTCTATGCCGTCGGGCATCTCAGGGCAATCGGTTTCAGCCCCTTCGGAATCGATCGAACGCCAGATCCGGACGTAGAGTTGGGCAAGAGCTACGACGTGCTGCGGCAGCTCTCTCCATTGATTTTGCGACACCAGGTTGACGATGGAGTTGACGGCGTGGTCCTGGGTGAACTGACGCCTGCGCAGAAGATCCAGCTTGGTGGCTACATCCTGAATGTCACGCGGATTTCGCCGAGAACGGGGACTGCTGCGGCGACCGAGGGACCGGATCCGAACGGAATCTTCATCGCCACGGCGAAGGACGAGTTCTACATGGCGGGTAGCGGTCTGAATATCACCTTCACTCCCGATTCACCCGGCGAGCCGATCGTCGGGCTTGCCACAGTCGAGGAAGGCAAGTTTGTGGATGGCGTGTGGCTACGGGGGAGAACTCTCGCCGGTGATGACACGGGCCAGGGCAACAGCGTTTCTTTGCGTGGGAGCGATAAGGGGGTCTTGCGAGTTGTCCTGTATCGCTATCGTTAGCATGATCGAACAGCAATCAACGGGGCGTGCTCGGTGCGAAGTTGTTCGGCGCGAACCACGACCCGGGTGGATTTCTCCTCGAGCTTGGATCTCAGCGGATGTTCGGCTGGTCCGAGTTCGTGTCGCAGATCACGCTGGATGAGATCGACCCCAGGAGGCTGTGTTCACGGAATCGATTCTGGCGGGACCGATGCACGGCATCCGCGGGACGGTCTGAGCGGCGGGCAGGCGTGTCAGCGGATGACGCGCGCGCCCTTGCCCTTCATGACCGCCTCGACTTCCTTGACGTTGACCATCGAGGTGTCGCCGGGCGTGGTCATCGCGAGCGCGCCATGCGCGGCGCCGTATTCCACCGCGGCCTGCGGGCCCTTGCCTTCGAGGAAACCGTACGCGAGGCCCGAGGCGAAGCCGTCGCCGCCGCCGACGCGGTCGTAGATCTCGAGATTCTCGCGCATCGTCGACTGGTAGAAATTGCCGCCCGCGTACACGATCGCCGACCAGTCGTTGAAGGTCGCGGTCTTCGCGTTGCGCAGCGTGGTCGCCGCCACCTTGAAGTTCGGGAACTGCTTCACCGCGGTCTGGATCATCTTCTTGAAGTTCGCCGGGTCGATGGCCGAGATGTGCTCGTCGAGGCCTTCCACTTCGAACCCGAGGCAGGCCGTGAAGTCCTCCTCGTTGCCGATCATCACGTCGACGTACTTGGCGATGCTGCGGTTCACGCGCTGCGCGCCTTCCTTGCCGCCCTGGCTCTTCCACAGGGAGGCGCGATAGTTCAGGTCGTAGCTCACGATGGTGCCGAATTTGCGCGCCGCCTCCACGGCCTCGATGACGGCCTCGGAGGTGTTGGGCGCGAGCGCCGCGAAGATGCCGCCGGTGTGGAACCAGCGCACGCCTTCCTCGCCGAACAGCTTCTCCCAGTTCACTTCACCGGGCCGGATCTGCGAGGCGGCCGAGTGCCCGCGGTCCGAGCAGCCGAGCGCCGCGCGGATGCCGAAACCCTTCTCCGTGAAATTGAGACCGACGCGCGTGTTGCGTCCCAGGCCGTCGAACTCGCGCCAGATGATGTGCGAGGTGTCGACGCCACCCTGCATGATGAAGTCCTCGACCAGCCAGCCGAGGTCGTTGACGGGCAGCGCGGTGACCACCGTGGCGCGCTTGCCCCAGCACTTGCGCATGGCGCGCGCCACGTTGTATTCGCCGCCGCCTTCCCACACCTGGAAGCTGCGCGCATTGCGCACGCGGCCGAAGCCGGGGTCGAAGCGCAGCATCACCTCGCCGAACGAGGCGCAGTCCCAGCGGGTCTCGGACGCGGGGCGGATCTTGAGGACATGGTCGGTCATTGGGCTCTCTTACCTGCCGCGGATGTTCTTGATGAGCTTGACGGTGTCGCGCACGCGCGCCTCGATGCCCGCGTAGTCCTGCTTGGCCAGCAGCTCCTTCGTGATGAGATGGCTGCCGATGCCACAGGCGACGATTCCCGCGCCATACCATTTGCGCAGCGACTCCTCGGTGGGCTCGACGCCGCCGGTGGGCATGATCTTCGTCCACGGCATCGGGCCGAGCACGTTCTTGACGAACTCGGGGCCGCCCACCGAGCTGCCCGGGAATACCTTGACGATCTCGCAACCCAGTTCGTGAGCGCAGGAGATCTCGCTGGCGCTGCCGCAACCGGGCGAGTAGGGGATGCAGCGCCGGTTGCAGACCTTGGCCACGTCGGCGTTGAGGATGGGGCCGACGACGAACTTGGCGCCGTTCGCGATGTAGATGCCGGCGGTCGGCGCATCGACGATCGAGCCGACGCCCATGATCACGCTCGGGTCCGCCTTGTCGAAGTGGCGCGTCACCTCGTAGAACACGTGTGCCGCGAAATCGCCGCGATTGGTGAACTCGATGCACTTGGCGCCG
>DASTHJ010000187.1:0-3829 GCA_035718265.1 Steroidobacteraceae bacterium
CTGGAACAGAGCCTGGCCCAGGCCCCGGCCGCGCGACTGGTTGGCCAGAACCCGGAACTTCGTGACGCCGTGGTCACGGGAAAGGATCTTGATGAGTGCATAGGCATCCGTGAGTGAGGCCGGCTCGTCGCAGATCACCACCAGCACCTGCTGCGCGGCCTGCGAAAACTGCAGCACCGAGCCGGCGATTCCGGGCGCGGTGTCCACCACCATGACGTCGAGCCGCGTCGTGAGGTCGCCGAAGGCGCGCACCAGCCCGAGGTGCGCCAGCGTGTCGAGCTCGGCGAGCTGCGCAATGCCGGAAGCGGCCGGCACCACCTTGAATCCCTGCGGCGCATCCAGCACCACTTCCTCGAGCGAGCAGTTGCCCGCCAGCACGTCGGCGAGCGTGAGCCGTGGCGTGAGCCCCAGGAACACGTCGACATTGGCGAGCCCGAGGTCGCCGTCGAGCAGCATGACTTCCTTGCCGCGCGAGGCCAGCGAGGCGGCGAGATTCACCGCCACCGTGGTCTTGCCCACGCCACCCTTGCCGCCGGTGACGGCGATCACCTGCACCGGGTTGGCGTGCGCCGGGTTCGCGTGGCCGCCCTTCCCCCGGGCCGGCACGCTGGCTTTGTTATTTCCTGCCATTCCTGACTCCTGCCATTCGCCGTTGCATGACTTCGTCATCGGCGCTCGAGCCGTTGTGGCTCGAAATTTCGACTGCCCGGCTCACGAGCACGTGCGCGCGCGCCGGCGATAGATCTTCGGGAACCCGCTGGCCGTCGCTGAGATAGGCGGCCGGCAGCTTGTGGCGCACCAGCGCCGACAGCACGCCGCCCAGGCTCACGGCCTCGTCCACCTTGGTGATCACGCAGGAGGACGGCTTCGCCAGCTCGAAGCGCTGCACGACTTCGTCGATGGCGCCGGCCTGCGTGCTGGCCGGAAGCACCAGCGAGGTCTCGATGCTGGCCTGCATCTGGTTCAGCAGGCGCAGCCGGCGCGCCAGCTCCGGATCGCGCGGGCTCGCGCCCGCGGTGTCGATCATGATGAACTGGCAGCCGCGCAGCTCGTAGAGCAGCTCGGGTAGTTCGGCGACGTCGAACACGTTGTGCGTGGTGACGCCGAGCAGGCGGCCCAGCATGTGCATCTGTTCGTGCGCGCCGATGCGCACCGCGTCCGCGGAGATCAGCGCGATGCGGCGCGGGCCGTGGCGCAGCACCCAGCGTGCCGCGAGCTTGGCGAGCAGCGTGGTCTTGCCGGCGCCGGCGGGACCGGCGAAGGCGACCACGCCGCCCTTCTCGAGCCAGCGGTCGCCCGTCACCTGGATGGTGCGCGCCACCGTCGCCAGCGCGAAGCGGCGCGCGGCCGAGAAGCCGAGCCCGGCGGGAATCTTGCGCACCAGCGAATTCGCGAGGTCCTGCGTGATGCCGAGCTGCGCCAGCTCCTTGAGCATCGCGGCCTGCACCGGCGAACGGCGCGACAGGTCGTTCCAGGCGAGCGTCGCGAGCTGCGCCTCGAGCATGCGGCGCAGGTCCTTCATCTCGGCCAGCGCTTCCTGGCCGGCATTGCCGGCCGCGGCCGTTGCCTGCGGGGCCGCCGGCTTCGGCTGCAGCGAAGTCACCGGCGCGATCGACTCGGAAAGCTGCGAGGAGGCGCGGCGGCTCTTCAGCAATTCGGTGTGGCGCACTTCGGCCGGCGGCTCGGCACGCGTGGCCTCGCTGCGCGCCTCGTAGCTGCGTGCCGCGGGCGCGTCCTCGACGGCGCGCGCCACTTCCATGTCCATGGCGGCGACCACTTCGACGTCGCTGCCGATACGGCCCGAGGACAGGATCACGGCATCCGGTCCCAGCGTCTCACGCACCTGGGCCAGCGCGCTGCGCATGTCCCTGGCGATGTATCTTTGAATTCTCATCTAACTGACCTCTACCGGCTGCCCACCGCGGTGACCATGCGCACCTTGCGGTTGTCCGGCAGCTCGTTCCACGCCAGCACGTGCAGCCCCGGCACACTCACGCGGAAGAACCGCGCGAGGGCCGCTCGCAGTGCCGGCGGCGTCAACAGCACCGCCGGTTCGCCGCCACGTTCTTGACGCGCGGCGGCTTCCTGCAGACCTCGTTGCAAGCGGTCTGCCAGCCCCGGCTCCAGACCCGGGCTGGCGGCCGGATTCGTGAGGCTGTTTGACAGAAGTCGTTCGAGTTCTGGCTCAAGTGTGATGACGGGCAACTCTTCGGCGAGCCCGACGATGTCCTGGACGATCTGCCGACCCAGGGCAACCCTGACCTGCGCGATGAGCTGCTGCGGATCCTGGGTGCGGGGACCGGCCTCCGCCAAAGCTTCGACGATGGCGCGTACGTTGCGGATCGGCACGCGCTCGGCCAGCAGGCCCTGCATGACCCGCACGACGGTGGCCAGCGGCAGCACTTTCGGGATGAGCTCGTCGACCAGCTTGGGCGAGGTCTTGGCGAGCGTCTTCATCAGCTGCTCGGCCTCTTCGTGACCGAACAACTCGTGCGCGTGCGACTGGATCAGGTGTGACAGATGCGTGGCGATCACCGTCGCGGCGTCGACCACCGTGTAGCCCAGCGACTGCGCGTGCTCGCGCAAATTGGGCTCGATCCACACCGCTTCCATGCCGAAGGCCGGATCGCGCGTCGCGAGACCGTTCAGTGGTCCGAAGACGCGCCCCGGATTGATGGCGAGCTCGCGGTCCGGATGGACGATGCTCTCGCCGATGGCGACGCCCGCCAGGCGGATGCGATAGCTGTTGGGTCCGAGCTCGAGGTTGTCGCGGATGTGCACCGGCTGCACGAGGAAGCCGAGCTCCTGCGTGAGCTTGCGGCGGATGCCGCGGATGCGCGCCAGCAGGTCGCCGCCCTTGGTGCGGTCCACGAGCGGCACCAGGCGATAGCCGACTTCCAGGCCGACCACGTCGACCGGACGCACGTCGTCCCAGGTGAGTTCCTGCGGCTCGGTGGGCACCGGCGGCGCGGCCGCGACTTCCGGCGCGATTTCCTCGACCACGGGCTGCTCGCGCTGGCGCTTGAGGCGCCAGGCCGCAAAGCCCGCGACCGCCGCCATCGACAGGAACGCGACGTTCGGCATGCCGGGGATCATGCCCATGACGCCGAGAATGCTGGCCGCGACGCCCAGCGCCTTGGGCTGGCCGAACAGCTGCCGGCCGAGCTCCTGGCCGACGTCCTGCTCGCGCGAGATTCGCGTGACGATGATGGCCACGGCCACCGACAGCAGCAGTCCCGGGATCTGGGCCACCAGGCCGTCGCCGATGGTCAGCAGCGTGTAGGTGCGCGTGGCATCGCCGGCCGGCAGGTCGTGCATCATCGTGCCGATCAGCAGGCCGCCGATGATGTTGATGATCATGATCAGGATGCCGGCGATGGCGTCGCCGCGCACGAACTTGCTGGCGCCGTCCATCGAGCCGTAGAAATCCGATTCGGCACGCACTTCCGCGCGGCGATCGCGCGCCTGCTCCTGCGTGATGATGCCGGCGTTCAGATCGGCGTCGATCGCCATCTGCTTGCCGGGCATGGCGTCCAGGGCGAAGCGCGCCGACACTTCCGAGACGCGGCCCGCGCCCTTGGTGACCACCACGAAATTGATGATGGTCAGGATGATGAACACCACGGCGCCGACGGCGTAGTTGCCGCCGATCACGAACTCGCCGAACGCGGCGATGACCTTGCCGGCCGCGTGCGTGCCCTCGTGGCCGTGCATCAGCACGACGCGCGTCGAGGCGACGTTCAGCGCCAGGCGCAGCAGCGTCACCACCAGCAGCACGGTCGGGAAGATCGCGAATTCCAGCGGGCGCCGCACCTGGAACACCGCCATG
>DASTHJ010000188.1:0-20143 GCA_035718265.1 Steroidobacteraceae bacterium
GTTCAGCCACGAAACCGTCGAGCGCAAGGTCTCCTGGCTCGGCGTGTGGATCGCGGTGGTGATCGCCATCGGCGGCCTGGTGGAGATCGTGCCGCTGTACCTGTCGAACGAGGTCACGACCCCGGCGCCGGGCGTGCAACCGTACGCCGCGCTGGCGCTCGAGGGCCGCGACATCTACCTGCGCGAGGGCTGCTACAACTGCCACTCGCAGATGATCCGGCCGCTGCGCGCCGAGACCGAGCGCTACGGCCACTACTCGCTCGCGGGCGAGAGCGTCTACGACCACCCATTTCAGTTCGGCTCCAAGCGCACCGGCCCCGACCTGGCGCGCGTCGGCGGACGCTACAGCGACGAATGGCATCGCGCGCACCTCATGAATCCGCGCGACGTCGTCCCGGAATCGAACATGCCGGCCTATGCCTGGCTGTCGCAACGCATGGTCGATGCGCGCGCCACGGGCGGCAAGATGCGTGCGCTGCGCCGCGTCGGCGTGCCCTACACCGACCAGGACATCCGCGGCGCCGCCGACGCGGTGCAGGGCAGGACCGAGATGGAAGCCCTGATCGCCTATCTACAGGGCCTCGGCACGGCCTCGTCCCACTGGTGAACGCATGAGCGAATTCCACATGACCCTGGGCGTGTTCCGCGGCATCGTGACGGGCGTGCTGCTGGTGCTGTTCCTGTGGCTCGTCGCCTGGGCCTGGAGCCGCAAGCGCGCCGCCGCGTTCGACGCCGCCGCGCGCGCGCCGCTCGAGGACGCGGAGGAGGGCCCGTGACCTTCGGCCAGGCCCTGTTCATCGTCGTGCTCACGCTGGCCAACATCGCCGGGGCGGTGTGGCTGCTGTGGTGGACGCGCCGCTCGCCGGGCGAGGCCTCCAGCACCGGGCACACCACCGGACACGTGTGGGACGAGGACCTGCAGGAACTCAACAACCCGCTGCCGCGCTGGTGGCTATGGCTGTTCGTCATCACCGTGGTGTTCGCCGTGGTGTATCTCGTGCTGTACCCGGGGCTCGGTACCTGGCGCGGCACGCTCGGCTGGACTTCGCAGGCCGAGCACGCCGCGCAGTCGAAACTCAACGCCGCGCGCGTCGAGCAGGCGCTGGCGCCGTACGCCACGCTCAGCGTGCCGCAGCTCGCCGGCAACCCGGCAGCTCTCAATGTCGGGCGCAACCTGTTCCTCAACAACTGCGCCACCTGCCACGGATCGGACGGCGGTGGCGCGCCGGGCTTCCCGAACCTCACGGACCGCGACTGGCTGTACGGTGGCGATCCCGACACGCTGGTCGCGACGATCTCCAACGGCCGCGCCGGCGTGATGCCCGCCTGGGGAGAAGCGCTGGGAGCCGGCGGCGTCGAGGACGTGCTGGCCTACGTGATGAGCTTCTCCGGCCGCAAGCTCGATGCCGGCGACACGCGCGCCGGCGCCGCGAAGTTCGCCACGTTCTGCGCGGCCTGTCACGGGATCGATGGCCGCGGCAACGCGGCGCTCGGCGCGCCCGATCTCACCGATGGCGTCTGGCTGCACGGCGGCTCGCTGGCGGCGGTGCGCGAGACCATCCAGCAGGGGCGCACCGGCACCATGCCGGCGCACGCGGCGCGCCTCGGCGAGACCCGCATCAAACTACTGGCGGCGTACGTGCTGTCGCTGGGATCGCCGGCGCCGCAGACCGTGGCCGCGGAGGGCGCCCTCGATGAGCCCGTCCACTGAGCGCGAACTCGGTCGTCGCGCGCGCGGCTTCGCCGCCATCGTGTGGAGCGGCTTCCTGGCCGCGGCGCTCGCCACCGATGACTGAGCTGCGGATCCCGCTCCACGGCAGCGGCCAGGCGCTGTACGTGGCCCAGGAGAAGGTCTATCCGCGCGAGATCAGCGGACGGTTCGCGCGGCTGCGCATGCTGTCGGTGTGGCTGCTGCTCGGCATCTTCTATGTGTTTCCGTGGCTCGAGTGGCACGGCCGCCAGGCCGTGCTGTTCGACCTGCCGGCGCGCAAGTTCTTCATCTTCGGCCTGGTGTTCTGGCCGCAGGATTTCATCTTCCTGACCTGGCTGCTGATCATCGCGGCGCTGTCGCTCTTCTTCTTCACGGCCGTGGCCGGGCGCCTGTGGTGCGGCTACGCCTGCCCGCAGACCGTGTGGACCGAGACCTTTCTGTGGATGGAACGCCTCGTCGAGGGCGACCGCAACGCGCGGCAGAAGCTCGATCGCGGACCCTGGAATGCCGACAAGCTGCTGCGCAAGGGCGCGAAGCAATGCCTCTGGATCACGTTCGCGCTGTGGACCGGCTTCACGTTCGTCGGCTTCTTCTCGCCGATCCGCGCGCTGGCCGGGGAAGTGCTCGGGCTGTCGCTCGGCGGCTGGGAAACGTTCTGGATCCTTTTCTATGGCTTCGCCACCTACGGCAACGCCGGCTTTTTGCGCGAGCAGGTCTGCAAATACATGTGTCCCTACGCGCGCTTCCAGGGGGCGATGTTCGATCGCGACACGCTGATCATCACCTACGACAAGCAGCGCGGCGAGCCGCGCGGCGCGCGCAAGCGCGGCACGGATGCGAAGTCGCAGGGGCTCGGCGACTGCATCGACTGCACCTGGTGCGTGCAGGTATGCCCGACCGGCATCGACATCCGCCAGGGCCTGCAGATCGAGTGCATCGCCTGCGCGGCCTGCATCGACGCCTGCGACGAGATCATGGACAAGATGGGTTCGCCGCGCGGCCTGATCCGCTACACCACGCAGCACGCGCTCGACCAAGAGCCCACGCGCCTGCTGCGCCCGCGCGTGCTGGTCTATGCCGGGCTGCTGACGGCGCTCGTCGCCGGGTTCGTCACGGCCGTCGCGCTGCGCCCGCCGGTGTCGCTCGACGTGATCCGCGACCGCAATTCGCTGTACCGGCTCACGGACGACGGCCACGTGGAGAACGTGTACACGCTGCGCATCCTCAACAAGACCGAGCACGAGCGCCGCTTCGAGCTGGAAGTGGACGGCGAGGGTGAGTTCACGCTGCTGCCGCGCGACCGCGTGTACACGGTGAAGAGCGGCGAAGTGTATTCGACGGCGGTGCGCGTGCGCCGCGCCGCCTACGAGCCGCTCGGGCCGCAGACCATCGAGTTCGAGCTGGAGTCGCTCGACGACGAGCACGTCGAAGTGAAAGCCGGGGCGCGCTTCCTCGCGCCGACGAGGTGAGGCATGCAGGCCGATGCGGTAGACAGCCCGTTCCGCAGCAACCCGGTGTTCTGGCTCATGTGGCTGCTGCCGACCGCGGCCGTGGTGGCGGGCCTTGCGACCCTGTTCATCGCGCTGCGCAGCGCCGATCGCGCGCTGCCCGCGAGCTATCACTGGGAGGGCGAGCAGCTCGACCGGGATTTCGCGCGGGCGCGCAACGCGGCCGCACATGGCGTCGCGGTGTCCTTCGCGATCCAGGCGGACGCAGGACAGTGCTACGCGGTGCTGCATCACGCACCGGACGATCCCGGGTCCCTGACCTTGTTGTTCGCCAACAGTGCCGACGCCGGGCTGGATCGCGTGATCCGGCTGCAGCGTACTTCCGCCGGCCACTACGCAGGGGAGTGCGCGGCGCCGCCCGCGGGCCGCTGGCGCGTGTCGCTGGACGGCGGCCAATGGGCGATCCGCACGCAGGTGAGCGGCGCCATTGCAGCGTTCGAGCTGCGCGCGCGCGACCCGGCGGGTGGCGCGTGAGCGTCGAGGCATTGCACGCGCGCTGGTCGCCGGACGCCGGCGAGCACCAGCACGTCGTGTTCCTCGTCGAGGGCATGCGCTGCGCCGGCTGCGCGCGCGGCATCGAGCGCGCCATCGGCGCGCTGGCCGGCGTGCAGGCGGTGCGCGTCAACGTCGCCACGGCGCGCGTCGCGGTCGACTGGCTCGGCCGCGGACCGACCGCGCTGTGGCAGATCCTCGAGGCGGTGACGCGCGCCGGTTTCACGCCGCTGCCGCTCGCCGGCCGGCAGGCCACGGCGGAATTCCAGCGGGAGCGGCGCGCCGCCTTGAAGCGCGTCGGTCTCGCCTCGCTCGGCATGATGCAGGCGATGATGTATCTGACCGCGCTGTACGGTGCCAGCGACATCGACGCCTCGATGGCGCAGCTCATGCGCATCGCCGGCATGCTGATCGTGACGCCGGTGCTGTTCTACAGCGGCGCGCCGTTCCTCGCCGGCGCGTGGCGCGATCTCGCCGGCCGGCGGCTCGGCATGGACGTGCCCGTGGCGCTGGCGCTGCTGCTCGCCTGGGTGCCGAGCGTGTGGAACACGCTGCGCGGCGCGGGCGAGGTGTACTTCGACTCGGTCGGCATGTTCATCTTCTTCCTGTCCGCGGGCCGCTACCTCGAGATGACGCTGCGCCACCAGGCGCTGAGCTCCGGCGAGGCGCTGGCACGCAGCCTGCCCGCCGAGGTCACGCGGCTCGATGCGCACGGCGCGCAGACGCGCATCGCGGCCACGGCGCTCGCCGCCGGCGATCGGTTCCTCGTGCCCACGGGCGGCGTGGTGGCGGTGGACGCGGAGCTCGCGCCGGACTCGCGCGCCGGGACGCGCGCCTGCCTCGATGAATCCTTGCTCACCGGCGAATCGCTGCGCGTGTCGCGCGGCGCGGGCGAGCGCATCCGCGGCGGCAGCGTGAACCTCGGCCAACCGCTGCGGCTGGTGGCGCGCTCGAGCGTCGCTGATTCCACGCTGGCGTCGATGGTGCGGCTGCTCGAACGCGCGCAGGCGACGCGGCCACGGCTGGCGCGCGCGGCCGACCGTGTCGCCTCGTGGTTCGTGTTGCTGATCCTGCTGCTGGCGCTGGCGACCGGGCTGGCGTGGATGCCGGTCGACGCGTCGCGTGCCTTCGACGCGGTGCTCGCGGTGCTGGTCGTGACCTGTCCCTGCGCACTGTCGCTCGCGACGCCGGTGGCGCTGGCCGCCGCCAGTACGCGACTCACGCGGCTCGGCATGCTGGTGACGCGCGCGGATGCCATCGAGCGCCTGGCCGCCGCGGACACCGTGATGTTCGACAAGACCGGCACGCTGACGCGCGACGGCGCGTGCCTCGCGGCCGTCGAACCCCTGGCCGCATTGCCGCGCGGGCAGGTGCTGCGCATCGTCGCGGCGCTGGAGCGCACCTCCGCGCACCCGCTGGCGGCCGCGTTCGCCGGGCACGCGGATCCAGCCGTGATGGCCGAGGACCTGCGCGAATTCGCAGGCGAGGGCATCGAGGGCCTGGTGGGCGGCGTGCGCTGGCGGCTGGGCCGCTGCGGGTTCGTCGCCCCGGAAGCCGCCGACGTGGAAGACGATGCCGCACTGTTTCTCGGCAGCGAAGGCCGGCTCGTCGCGCGCTTCCGCGTCGCGACGCCGCTGCGCGAGGACGCGCGCCCCACGGTCGAGGCGCTGCGCCGACTGGGACTTCAGGTGTGCATCGCCAGCGGCGACAGCGACGCCGCGGTATCCGAGGCCGCGCGCGCGCTCGCGATCCGCGATGCCGGCGCGCGGCTCGCGCCGGCCGACAAGATCGGGCGCCTGCGCGCGCTGCGCGCCGCCGGCCACCGCGTCTGCATGCTCGGTGACGGCATCAACGACGGACCGGTGCTCGCCGCCGCGGACGTGTCCTGTGCCATGGGCCAGGGCTCGGCGATCGCGCAGTCCGCATCCGACCTGCTGCTGGTGCACGACGACCTCACCACGCTGCCGCGCGCCATCGGGGCGGCGCGCGCCGCGATGCGCGTGGTGCGCCAGAACCTCGGCTGGGCGCTGCTGTACAACCTGGCGGCGGTGCCGCTCGCCGCGCTCGGCCTGGTGCCGCCGTGGCTGGCCGCGCTCGGCATGTCGCTGTCCTCGCTCGGCGTGGTGCTCAACGCGCGCCGCCTCGCGGCGCCGGGAGCCGCCGCATGAGCATCGCCTATCTACTCGTGCTCATCGGGTTGTTGACGCTCGCCGGCGCGGTCTGGGCGCTGTTCTGGGCGATCGACCACGGTCAGTACGACGACATTGAGTCCCGCGGCCGCATGGCGCTCGAGGAAGACCAGCCGCCGGAGTGAGTCCGCGCAGATGCGCGCGAGGCGCCGCCCGTACGTGCACTGATCATCCATACATTGCGCAATGTTAATGTCGGCGTAGACCATTCCCCGCCGTTTACCGATTGCCTGCCGGGGCGAAAACGGTTTGACTGACAGGGAGCGGATCCCTGCATGGCCGAACACCGGACGCCCATCAAAATCAGAACCTTGGCGGTCACGATGCTCGCGGTGGTTGCGCTGGCGGCTTGCTCGCGCGATGACGCCGGCGCGGATGCGGCGCCGCGGCAGCCTCCCGAGGCCGGCTACGTCGTGCTGCAGACGCAGAACGTGCCACTGTCGCTGACGCTGCCCGGCCGCACCACCGCGTTCGAGACCTCGGAAGTGCGCCCGCAGGTGTCGGGCATCATCCGCGCGCGGCTGTTCACCGAAGGCGCGAAGGTGAAGCAGGGCGACCTGCTGTACCGCATCGATGCGCGCGTCTACGAATCGGCCGCCAGCCAGGCGCGCGCCGAGCTCGCGAGCGCCGAGGCCACGCGCGACGCGGAGCGGGCGCGCGCCGGGCGGCTGGCCGAGCTCGCCAAGAGTGGTGTGGTCAGCAAGCAGGACCTGCTCGATGCGCAGGCCGCCGCCGACGCCGCGGCCGCCGCGGCCGAGAAGGCGCGCGCCGCGGTGCGCGCCGCCGAATTGAACCTCGGCTTCACCGAGATCCGTGCGCCGATCTCCGGGCGCATCGGCCGCTCGATCGTCACCACCGGCGCGCTGGTCAATTCCGGCCAGGCCGAGCCGCTCACCACCATCCAGCGGCTCGACCCGATCTTCGTCGACATCCAGCAGTCGAGCGCGGCGCTGCTCGCGTTCCGCCGGCAGCTCTCCGGCGGCGACCTGGCGCGCGCCTCCACCGACGTCAACCTGGTCCTCGAGGATGGCAGCCGCTACGCGCACACTGGCACGCTGCAATTCGCCGAGTCGGTGGTCGATCCGGCGACCGGCACGGTGATCGTGCGCGCGCGCTTCCCGAACCCGGACGGCCTGCTGCTGCCGGGCATGTACGTGCGCGCGCAGTTCGCGCCGGTCGAGATGCGCGCCGCCATCCTCGCGCCACAGCAGGGCATCTCGCGCGACGTGAAGGGCAACGCCACGGCCGTGGTGGTCGGCGACGACTCCACGGCGCAGCTGCGGCAGGTGCGCGCCGAGCGCACCGTCGGCGACCGCTGGCTGGTGTCGCGCGGTCTTCAGGCGGGCGACCGGCTGATCGTCGAAGGCCTGAGCCGCATCAAGGTGGGCGAGAAGGTCACGCCGGTGCGCGTGGATCGTGCCGCCGCCTCGGCGGTCGGCGGACCGGCGGGTGCGGTTGCCGACTGATGATCTCGCAGCTCTTCATCGACCGGCCCGTGCTCGCATGGGTCATCTCCATTCTCATCATGCTCGGCGGCGCGGCGGGCATCCGCCTGCTGCCGGTGGAGCAGTACCCGGACATCGCGCCGCCCTCGGTGAACGTGCGCGCCAACTACCCGGGGGCGTCCGCCGAGACACTCGAGTCGAGCGTCACGCAGGTCATCGAGCAGCAGCTCACCGGCATCGACGGGCTGATCTATTTCTCGTCGGACTCCACGGCCAACGGCCGCGCGACCGTGACGCTGACCTTCGAGCAGGGCACGGACGCGGACATCGCGCAGGTGCAGGTGCAGAACAAGGTCCAGCAGGCGCTGCCGCGGCTGCCGCAGGCCGTGCAGCAGCAGGGACTGGTGGTCACCAAGTCCAACCCCGACTTCCTGATGGTGGTGTCGGTCTACGACGAGACGGACTCGGTGAGCAGCGCCGACGTCTCCGACTACCTGGTCGCGAACCTGCAGGACCCGGTCGGGCGGCTCGAGGGCGTCGGCGACTTCGACGTGTTCGGCGCGCAGTACGCGATGCGCATCTGGCTCGATCCGAACAAGCTCGCGAGCTTCGGCCTGATGCCCGGCGACGTGATCTCGGCCATCGAGTCGCAGAACACGCAGGTGGCCGCGGGGCAGATCGGCGGGCTGCCGGCGCCGCCCGGCCAGATGCTGAACGCCACCGTCACGGCGCGCTCGCGCCTGACCACGGCCGAACAGTTCCGCGACATCATCGTGAAGACGCAGCCGGACGGCTCGGCGGTGCGCATCGCCGACGTGGCACGCGTCGAGCTGGGCAGCGAGAGCTACAACACCTTCACGCGCCTCAACGGCCATCCGGGCGCGGGCATCGCCATCCGGCTCGCGCCGGGCGCGGATGCGCTCAAGACCTCCGAGCTGGTCAAGGCGGCGATTGCCGATTACGCGAAGCAGTTTCCGCCCGGATTCCGCTACGCGTTCCCGCTCGACACCTCGGACTTCGTCAAGCTGTCGATCGAGGAAGTCGCGACCACGCTGTTCGAGGCCATCGTGCTGGTGGTCATCGTCATGTTCGTGTTCCTGCAGAGCTGGCGCGCCGTGCTGATCCCGGCGATCGCCGTGCCGGTGGTGCTGCTCGGCACGTTCGGCGTGCTGTCGCTGTTCGGTTTCACGATCAACACGCTGACGCTGTTCGGCCTGGCGCTCGCCATCGGCCTGCTGGTGGACGATGCCATCGTGGTGGTCGAGAACGTCGAGCGCGTGCTGCGCGAGGAGCCGGGCATCTCGGCGCGCGACGCCACGGTGCGCTCGATGCGCGAGATCCAGACCGCGCTGATCGCCATCGCGATGGTGCTGACGGCGGTGTTCCTGCCGATGGCCTTGTTCGGCGGATCGGTGGGCGAGATCTACCGGCAGTTCTCCGTGACCATGGTCTCGGCCATGCTGCTGTCGGTGATCGTGGCGCTGGTGCTGTCGCCGGCGCTGGCCGCGACGCTGCTGCAGCCGCCGAGCGCCGAGCTGATCGCGCGCCGCCGCGCCGTGACCGCCGCGATGCACCGCGTCGGCGACCGCTTCCAGCGCGGCTTCGAGCGCATGGCGGACCGCTATCGCGAGTTCGCCGCGCTGGTGCTGCGCCACGGGCGCTGGGCGCTCGCCGTCTACGCGGTGCTGGTCGCGCTGCTGGCGCTGGCATTCCACGTGCTGCCGAAGAGCTTCCTGCCGAACGAGGACCAGGGCCGCGCCTCGCTGCAGTACACGCTGCCGCCGGGCGCGACCATGGAACGCACCGCGGCGGTGGCGCGCGAGGTCGAGCGCTACTTCCTGACCGAGGAGAAGGACAACGTCGCGCTGTTGTTCACCGTCATCGGTTCGAGCCGCGCCGGTTCCGGACAGAACGCCGGGCGCGGCTTCATCGCATTCGCGCCCTGGGACGTGCGCGAGGGCGCCTCGCGCAGTGCGCAGGCCATCACGCGGCGCGCGACGCGCGCCCTGTCACGCATCCGCGACGCCGAGTTCTTCGCGCTGAATCCGCCGCCGGTGCGCGGGCTCGGCAGCTCGAGCGGCTTCAGCATGCAACTATTGAACTCCGGTGGTCTCGACCGCGCGCAATTCGCGGCGGCGCGCGACCAGCTGCTGGCCGCGGCGCGCGCCGAGCCGGCCGTGACCGACGTGCGCGTCAATACGCTCGATGACGTGCCGACGCTCAGCGTGGACGTCGACCAGGAGAAGGTGGGCGCGCTCGGCATCGCGCAGCGCGACGTCGACACCACGCTGTCGGCGGCCTGGGCGGGCGATTACGTCAACGATTTCGTCGATCGCGGCCGCGTGAAGCGCGTGTATGTGCAGGGCGATGCGCAGTTCCGCAGCCGCCCGGAGGATCTCGGTCAATGGCAGGTGCGCAGCGGCAGCGGCCGCATGGCGCCGTTCACCTCGTTCGCGTCCGTGCACTGGAAGCAGACGCCGGTGAGCGTGTCGCGCTTCAACGGACGCTCGTCGTTCGAAGTGGAGGGCGGCGCGGCGCCCGGGCACAGCACCGGCGAGGCCATGGATCGCATGGCGGCGCTGGCTGCGAAGATTCCCGGCGTGTCGATCGCCTGGAGCGGGCTGTCGTTCCAGGAGCGGCTGTCGAGCGGGCAGGCGCCCTATCTGTATGCCGTGTCGCTGCTGGTCGTGTTCCTGTGCCTCGCGGCGCTGTACGAGAGCTGGTCGATCCCGGTGGCCGTGCTGTTCGTCGTGCCGCTGGGGCTGCTGGGTGCGGCCGTGGCCGTGTGGCTGCGCGGTCTCGAGAACGACGTGTACTTCCAGGTCGGCCTGCTGACCACGATGGGCCTCGCGGCCAAGAACGCCATCCTGATCGTGGAGTTCGCCGAGCAGAACGAGAAGGCCGGCATGCGTGCCGCCGACGCGGCGCTCACCGCGGCGCGCACGCGCCTGCGGCCCATCCTCATGACCTCGCTGGCGTTCATCTTCGGCGTGCTGCCGCTCGCCGTCTCCACCGGCGCCGGTGCGCACAGCCGCAACGCCATCGGCACGGCCGTGATCGGCGGCATGATCTTCGGCACGGTGCTCGCGGTGTTCTACGTGCCCCTCGCCTTCGCCGGTGTCCGCCGGTATTTGAAAAGGGGGACAGTCCCCCTTTCCTAGCAAATAGGGACAGTCCCCCTTTCCTGGCAAACGGGGACGGAGCTGAAACGGCGGCGATTCGCGAGATTCCGCTGTCGATCGCCCGCGGCGCGGCCACTACGATCCGCGCCATGCCAAGGACGGCACGCTGCATCGTCGCGGATCACTGCTATCACGTGCTGAATCGCGGCAATCGCAAGGCCGCGATGTTTCACGAGCCCGCCGACTACGAGCAGTTCCTGTTGCTGATGCGCAAGGCGCAGGACCGGCTGGAGCTGCCGCTGCTCGCGGCCTGCCTGATGCCGAACCACATTCATCTCGTGGTCCGCCCGAAGCACGCCGCCGACCTCGCGAGCTGGACGCGATGGCTCTTCACCACACATGTCCGCTGGCACCACGCGAAATACGCCACGACCGGCCACGTCTGGCAGGGGCGCTACAAGGCGTTCGTCTGCCAGGGCGACCATCATCTGCTGACGGTGATGCGGTACGTGGAACGCAATGCGCTGCGCGCCAGGCTGATCGACCGCGCGGAGGATTGGCGCTGGGGCAGCCTGGCGTGGCGCGGTTCGCCACGACCCGCGGTCGCCCTCAGCGAAAGCCCGGTGCCATTACCGTCCTACTGGCGTCACCAGGTGAACGAACCGCAGACCGCCGCGGAGCTCGCCGCGATCCGCTGCTGCGTCAACCGGCAGCGTCCGTTCGGCGACGAACATTGGGTCGCCGAACGCGCCCGCGAAATGGGCCTCGAGAACACGCTCGCGCCCACCGGCCGCCCGCGAAAACCCAGGTCCGTCCCCGTTTGCCAGGAAAGAGGGACTGTCCCCCTTTAATGCCGGAGGTCGACGTCGGCGACCTTGCGCTCGTAGCCCTTCTTCGGATCCCGCCCGAGCATGATGCGGATGCCGGCGAAGGTGCTGTTCTCGTTGAGCCAGATCTGCGCGCGATCCGCATCGAAGCGCAGCAACAACAGCTTCGGATCGTCCTTGCCTTCGAACCAGGCGGCGACGAACCGGTTCCACAGCCGGTCGATCAGCGCGCGATCCGTGGTGGGCGTGAGCTCGCCGTGCACAGCCGCGAACAACTCGTGTCCCTTCGCCGAGAAGTGCAGTTGCGCGCGCTGCGCCTGGCCGAGCGCCTGCGCCAGCTCGGTCTCCTTCGAGGTGAAGAACCAGATCGGTCCGCCACGCTCGCGGTCCTCCTCGAGCAGCTGCGCGGACATGGGCTGGCTGTGGCCCTGCTCCACGCCGACCAGGCCCAGCATCGCGACCCGGTCGTCTTCCAGGGCCTTCCAGAATTTCCGTTCGATTTCCGCTTCCGTGTCCATGGCGTACTCCGGTGATTTGACCGGAGCATCGCAAGCGTGCGCAGCGCCGCGAGGCGGAGAATGCTGTCGATGGGCCGCCGCCACGCCCGACGATTGCTGTCAGGCTTCTCCTGCGGAGTTGCCCGCAGGCAAGGGGATCGGAGCGAGCGCTTGCAGGGAGTGTCGCTCGTGCGGCGACGCCTCGCTCCGACCCCTTTTCGGTGCACCTGCATGGCTGCCGGGCTGATCCCGCGCGGCGGCGGAATCAATGACCACCGCGCGGCATTGCAGGTATTGCTTCTCTACGTAAACCCTCTACGGAAGCCCTCAGCGGTTGGATGCGATCGCCACGCCGCGGCGTCCGTAGCGATGGAACGCGCT
This sequence comes from Steroidobacteraceae bacterium, assembly GCA_035718265.1. Taxonomy (GTDB): domain Bacteria; phylum Pseudomonadota; class Gammaproteobacteria; order Steroidobacterales; family Steroidobacteraceae; genus CADEED01. Next base: position 12,173 of record DASTHJ010000188.1, read on the forward strand.
CAGGTTGGCATTGCCGACCTTGGCGACGCTCGCAGTCACCGCGTCCGCGACGCAGTTTTCGTACTGCTCCCGCAGGCCCAGCACGCGGCTGTCGAGCTGGCTGCAGACCAGCTGCGCGGCCGCGTGCAGGCGGGCGTGCAGCCTGGCCACGCCGGCCGGATTCTGCAGGTTCAGGTCGCCGAACTTGACGACGACGCTGGGCAGCTCGCGCACCGTGCTGGCGCCGGCCAGCCCGCTGATCGCGAGCGCGGCCGCCGCGACGGCGGGCAGTAGTTTGATGTGACGCATGATGTGCTCCTCGGTTGACGATGGAGCTCATCGTGCCAGCATGCGCGGTGCGCCGTGTTCCGGAGTTCTGACCGACTGATTAGTTTTACTGAAGCGTCGCGGCGAACCGGATCGGGCCGTCCGGGTACTCAATACACATTTTCACGCAGCGGCCCGGCGGCCTCAGTGTTCCCATCCGGTCGGCGACTCGTAGGGCGCGATGAATCCCAGCGCCTCGATCTCGTGGATCTGTCCGCCCCAGACCTTGAAGACGTGTACCGCGGGCAGGTCGAACGGCTTGTAGTCGATCTTGCGGAACGGCACGCCGGGCACGCCGAAGGTCGGCCACTCGGTCTTGTCCATGGCGTGGCGGAAGTGCGAGAGCCCGAACACCAGGCCCGTCTCCGCGTCGGCGATCCACACGCGGCGATGATCGATCCTCGTGATGTAGGCCATGACCTGCGTGTCGAGCTGCTTCGCGCAGCCCAGCGCGCCGAAGGGCGCGAAGTCGTCGGTCACCGGGCCGACGGGCACGGGCTTGCGCGCAGACTGCCCGCCGTTCTCGAAGCGCACGCAGTCGTCGGCGAACGGCGCCAGCGAGCCGTTGTTGAGATCGAGCGCATCGTAGTAGGAGGCGCCGATGGCGAGCAGCCGGCCGCGCGAGTCGCGCCAGGCTTCCGGCACGGACGAGACCAGCGGCAGTCGCGGCGTCTGCAGGTTCGGCAGGTTTGCCTCGCGCAGCGTGTGCACCACCACGTGTTCCGCCTCGGTGATGCGGCCGTCCATGAATTTCAGCCGCAGCCCCAGCGCGATGGGCTTGCCACCTTCCTGCATCACGGCGATCAGTCCGATCTGCCGCGCCACCGGATCCGGCACGGCGATCAGGAAGCCGGAGGGCGGCGCGGAGGCCGTCTTCCACAATCCCTCGCCGGGCTTCAGGCGCTCGAGGTTTTCGACGAACTGCAGGTCGCGCGCCAGCGGAACCCTGGAAGGATCGTGCGCGACCAGCGCCGCGAGGTAGTCGGCGGCGAGCCGGCGCAGACAGGCGCGATCGCAGTCGGGCGCTGGCTTGCCGGCGGCCGAGACCGTCAGCGTGAACAGCGCGAGCGCGAGGCAGGCGAGTGCGGCGGTCAAGTGGCGAGCGCGGGCGTTGCGCATCTCCCGGTTGAAACGCATGCCGCTCATGCCGCGCACCCCTGCAGGTGCCGCTCGCGCCATTCCGACGGCGGCGCACCCACGACTTTCTTGAACGCGCGGCTGAACGCCGCCTCGGAATCGTAGCCCACGCGGTTGGCCACGGCGGCGATGCCTTCCTGGCCGTTGCGCAGGTAGTTGGTCGCGAGCTGCATGCGCCAGTTGGTCAGGTACTGCATCGGCGGCTGGCCGACAAACTCGGCGAAGCGCTCGGCGAATGCCGAGCGCGACAGCGCCGCGACCTGCGCCAGCGCCTCCAGCGTCCAGTCGCGCGCCGGGTTCTCGTGCAACGCGGTGAGCGCACGGCCGACGTAAGGATCGCGCAGCCCGGAGAGCCACGTGGCGCGGCTCTCGGGCAGGGTTTCCAGATAACGGCGCACCACGTCGACGAACATCAGCTCGCTGATGCGGCCGAGCATGCATTCGCCGCCCATGCGTCCCTTGGACTCGGCGAGCGCTGCGCGGAAATACGCGCCGAGCGCGCCGCTGGCGTGATCGTTGATGCGGATCACGCGCGGCAACGCGGTCAGCAGCGGGTTGTAGGGCCGCGAGTCGCAGCCGAGGAAGCCGCACACGAAATGCGCCGGCGCGCCGTCATCGGTGCCGACCGCGATGCGCGACGGCAGCCGGCCATCGTCCGGCCGGCGATACATCGACATCTCGGGCGACTTGCGCATGCCGATCTCGGTCGCCAGCACGTGCGTGTCGCCGTGCGGCAGCACCACGATGTCGCCCGCGACCAGCTTGATCGGCGCCTCGCCGTCGAGCGTGCACCAGCATTCGCCTTCCATCAGCGCGTGATAGGAGATGAGATGGTCGGAGCCGGGGAACATCGCGTCGACCACGCTCTTGCCCGCGGGCGTCTCGGCGACCCACGGCGCGCGCGCGTGCACGTCGAAGAAGAATGCACCGGACAGGCGCACCGCGCGCAATACATCTGACAGGGCATCCATGGGCAAATCCTCCCGGACGAACGATCAACAAGGCAGGACGCATGATCATTCTTGAATTGCCTGCCCGTGAATACTCTGTCAGACGTCGAGAGTGGTAAGCAACTTCATTTTTGAACATCGGAGATGACGATGATGAGAGCCTTTTGCCTTGCGTCGGTGCTGTGCATCGCGAGCTCGAGCTTCGCGGCGGGCGCGGCGGAGCCTGCGCCGGCGACGCACCGCTACCTGATCGAACGTACCTTTCCCGCCGGCGCGCTCGATGGCGTCGATGCGGCCGCCAAGCAGAAAGTGAACGCCAACAATGGATCGCTGGGCGTGAACTGGGAGAAGTCGTACGCCAACGCCGACAAGACCAAGACGTATTGCGTGTACACCGGGCCGAGCGAAGCCGCGGTGCGCGAAGCCGCGAAGCTCAATGGATTGCCGGTGGACGTGGTGACGGAGATCCCGTCCGACATCAAGGCGGAGCCGCGCGGCGCCGTGCAGAAGATCGCGACCGGCAAGCATCGCTACCTGGTGAAGCGCCGCGGCGCGGCGCACGTGCGCGGCGAGCTCGATCCCGGTTTCGGCGTGAAGCTGCTGACGTCCTACGGCACCGTGAACCACCAGGCGTCGTACTGGGTGTACGAGGCGCCGGATTTCTCTTCCGTGGAAAAAGCGGCGAAGGCGGCGAACGCGCCGTTCGAGTCGATCGTCGAGATTCCGGAGACCTTGTATCCCGACTGAGGACGGGTGGCGCCGGATGGGCTAGTTCTTCGGCGCCAGCCAGGGCGCGACTTCCGTCCACTCGATGAACAGCTTCTCGATGTCACGCGCGATGTCGGCGTAGCCGTCGCAGCCACTGTTCAGCAGTTGCATGAGCATGCTCCGGCCGTCCGGCGCGGAGCGCATCACGGTGAGCACGGGGCGACCCTTGAGGCAGGTGCCGCGCTTGATCTTCGTGTCGGGGTCGAGCATGCCGGTGCGCACGATCAGGGTCAGCAGTTCGCCATACGCGTGCGCATCGACCTGCTTCTTCCATACGCCGGTCTTGCTGGTGTTCTTGCGGCCGACGAAGGTGACTCGGCCGTCGTCGAACACGTACAGCTCGTATTCGGGGCAGTTGCCCGAACAGCTTCCACCCGCGACCGCCACGAACTTGTCGCCCGGATTCCACTGCGGGATGCCGCCCGACGGCGAGCCTGCAGCGTACGGCCGCACCTGCGGCTTCTCGGCCAGCGCCGGCAGGGCGAGCAGGGCGGCGAGCAGAAAAATGGGGACATTCCTCATTTTCATGGCGGGGTCATTGTGTGGTGTCGGGCGGGGATTGTCACCAATCCGTCGGGGGCGAAGGGCGCGCCTGGCGGCAGGTGTGTCCCCGTTTGCTAGGAAACGAGGAATGTCCCCATTTCGCTAGCACTCCACGATGTTCACGGCCAGGCCGCCGCGCGAGGTCTCCTTGTACTTGGTCTTCATGTCCGCGCCGGTCTCGCGCATGGTCTTGATGACCTTGTCCAGGGACACGTAGTGCGTGCCGTCGCCGCGCAGTGCCATGCGCGCCACGTTGATGGCCTTGGCCGCGCCGATGGCATTGCGTTCGATGCAGGGGATCTGTACGAGGCCGCCGACCGGATCGCAGGTCAGGCCGAGGTGATGTTCCATGGCGATCTCGGCCGCGTTTTCCACCTGCCTCACGGTGCCTCCCAGCACGGCGGTCAATCCGGCCGCTGCCATCGAGCAGGCCACGCCCACTTCGCCCTGGCAGCCCACTTCGGCGCCGGAGATCGAGGCGTTCTCCTTATATAAGAAGCCGATCGCGCCGGCGGTCAGCAGGAATTCGACCACGCCCGCATCGTTCGCGTCCGGCACGAAGCGCGCGTAGTAGTGCAGCAGCGCGGGCACGATGCCGGCCGCGCCGTTGGTCGGCGCCGTGACCACGCGACCGCCGGCCGCGTTCTCTTCGTTGACCGCCAGCGCCCAGAGGTTCACCCAGTCGAGCGCGACCAGCGGATCGTGCGCCGCCGCCGGCGCGGGCCGCGTGAGCTGCGCGAACAGCTCCGGCGCGCGGCGCTTCACCTTGTATCCGCCGGGCAGCACGCCGGGGGTCGCGCAGCCGCGCTGCACGCAGGCCTGCATCACCTGCCAGATGCGCAGCAGTCCGGCGTCGATCTCGGCGTCGCTGCGCCAGGCGCGCTCGTTGCGCCGCATGAGGGCGGCGATGGACACCTGCTCGCGCTCGCACAGGCCGAGCAGCTCGTCGCCGGTGCGGAACGGATGCGGCAGCGTCGTCAGGTCCGGCACGATGCGCTTGTGTGTGCCGCCGTCCGGCGCCGGCGCATCGCTGACCACGAATCCGCCGCCCACCGAGTAGTAAGTCCCGGCGGCGATCTCGCGCCCGTCCTCGAGGGCCACGAAGCGCATGCCGTTGGAGTGCAGCGGCAGCGTGTCCTTGTGGTTGAAGGAGAGATCGGTGCGCTCGTCGAAGGCAATGGTGTGCGCGCCGAGCAGCGCGAGCGAGTGCGACGCGCGCGCCTGCGCGACGAATCCGGCGATCGCGTCCACGTCGACGCTGTCCGGCTCGTGGCCAGCGAGCCCGAGCAGGATGGCCTTGTCGCTGCCGTGTCCCTTGCCGGTGGCGCCCAGCGATCCGTACAGCGTGACGGCCAGCCGACCGACGCGCTCCAGCAGCCCCTGTTCACGCAGCCGCAGCGCAAATTGCCGCGCGGCGCGCATGGGTCCGACGGTGTGCGAGCTGGAAGGGCCGATGCCGATCTTGAACAGATCGAAGACGCTCAATGCCATGGGGCATTGTAGTCGCTTCAGCTCAGCAACTTGCTGATCTCCGGCACGGTGTGATTGGTCAGATCCTTGGGCACCTCCGCCACCAGGCAGTCGGCGACTTCCGGATGCAGCCGGGCGCGCAGGTCGCCCAGCATCTTCGGCGGAGCCACCAGCACCAGCTCGTCGAACTGCTGCGCATGCTCCATGCGATACAGCGTGTCCGCGACCAGGCCGGCGAAGCGTTGCTCCGACTGCTGGTGCCAGTCCGTCTCTTCCATGGCACTGCGCGAGTGTCCGTCCGGCCCCAGGTAGCGGCCCGGCTGGTCGGTACCCTGTTCGCGCGTGCGCGGGTTCTCGGCGTCGAGCGCGCGCTCCAGCACCAGCTGCGGATTCACGGGCGTCCCCTTGTTGCGCAGGAAGCGCGCGCGACGCCCATCGCTGACCAGCACCAGCGCGGCGCTCGGTATGTGTACATGTTCCATGCGCCCACTATGGGCGGTGCCACCGGCGCGCGAAATCGTCATTGGCGGTTTTTCGCGTCGGTTGATTCGGACGCATGGTTGGGGCCGCGGCCGTCCCTGGCCGTGGCCCCGGGGGGAGACAGGATCAGAACCGCCAGCTCACGCCGAGCGTGGTCTCGAACGTGTTCAGCGAATCGTCGAAGCGGTCGAGCACGCCGTCGAGATAGCGATAGCGTCCTTCGAGGCGCACGAGGAAGGCGTCGTTCACGAAGAACTTCGCGCCGACGCCGGCGTTCGCCGTGAATCCCTCGTCATCGTCGATGCTGACCGCCTGGCCGTTCACCGTGCCGGTGATCGGGTCGTCGAGATTGGCGCGTGCGTAGCCGACGCCCGCGAGCACATACGGCACGACGCGATTGCCGAGATCGAAGTGCCACACCGCGTCGACGTCGAACGTCGTCAGGTCCAGATCGACGTCGCCGCCCGCGAGATTGGTGACGGAGCCCGGCGTCTCGCCGATGCCGACCTCGACCGCCAGCGCCTCGTTGAAGTTGTAGGCGTAACGCACGCCATACGTGAAATCGTCGTCGAGCTCCGGCGTACGGCCGGACACCGAAGTATCGGTGAGGTCGTCACCGAACAGGTATCCGCCATAGACGTTGAGCTCGTTGCTCGCGCCCTCGGCCTGGGCCTGTGCGGGCGCTGCGATCAATGCCAGGACGCCGACCGTGGCGGGACCTGACAACTTCCATTCCTTGTTCATTTCCACTCCTGAAATTTCGTGACAGGCAAAGAGTAGGTGCGCGCAGCGTTGCGCCACATCGACCGGAGGAGCGGAGCGCGCGACGCCGGCCGGCGGAGCGGCGTCTACCACCGAAGGGAGAGCACGATTTAATGCGCGGCCGGGAACTTTCGGCGCGCGATGGTTTCGCAGCGTGATGCGTCTCGCGTAAGATGCGCGGGCCATGAGAACAACTAACTGCTTCCTGGTCTCGCTACTTCTCCTTTTCTTCCTGCCGGCATTCCCGGCCCGCGCCGACGCCGGGCTGCAGGCCTTCGTCGACCAGACACTCACCGACGTACGGGCGCGCACCGACGTGCCCGCCGCCGCGGTGATGGTGCAGATCAACGGCAAGCTCGAAGCGCAGGCCGCGCAGGGCGTGCGCGCGGTGGGCCGTCCCGAAAGTGTGACACTCGAAGACGAGTGGCACATCGGTTCGGACACCAAGGCCATGACCGCGACGCTGATCGCGCGGCTGGTCGAGCAGGGCTACCTGCGCTACGAGGACACGATGGCGCGCATCTTCCCGGGCATCGCCGCGCGCATGAACCCGGCGTTGCACAACGTCACGGTGGCGCAATTGCTGTCGCACACCGCGGGCCTGCCGGCGCTGCGCAGCGATCGCGAGCTGAAGACCTTCATGCGCGTGGTCAAGTCCGAGAAGAAGGTGCGCGCGCAGCGCGCGGCGCTGGTCATCTATTACCTGACCCGCCCACCGGCCTCGAAAGTCGGCGAGTTCTCCTATTCCAACCTGGGCTACGTCATCGCCGGCGCGGTGGCCGAGGAGCGCACGGGCAGCACCTGGGAAGAGCTGATGCACGACGAGATCTGGAAACCGCTCGGCATCCGCAGCGCGGGCTTCGGACCGCCTGGCAGGTCCGGCCGATACGACCAGCCGCTCGGCCACGATCGCGTCAAGGGCAAGCTGGTGGCGCTCGATCCGGAGGATCCGCTCAGCGACAACCCGGTCCCGGTGGGTCCGGCCGGCAGGGTGCACATCAGCCTCGCCGACTGGATGCTGTTCGTGCAGGACCAGCTCGACGGCGAGAACGGCCACGGCAAACTACTCAGGCCCGAGAGCTACAAGCGGCTGCACACGCCGGTCACCAAGTCCTATGCCATGGGCTGGGGCGTGGTGCGCGACGCGCAGGGCAAGACCTCGGTGCTCACGCACACCGGCAGCAACGGCTACTGGGTGGCCGACGTGCGCATCTTCCCGAAGCACCAGCTGATCCTGCTGAGCGTGCTGAACTCGGGCGACGACGTCGCGATCAAGGCGGACAAGGAGATTGCGCGGGCGCTGCAGGATCACCTGCACGCGCTCGAATGAGGCGGTGCCGGGCACCAATTCCCGTAATTGAGCCAACGTTTGGCGAGCCGCCAATCGCCGACTCAATTACGGGAATTGGTGCCCGGCACCACCCCCGGCACCGCCTCACTCGAGCGCGTGCAGGTGATCCTGCAGCGCCCGCGCAATCTCCTTGTCCGCCTTGATCGCGACGTCGTCGCCCGAGTTCAGCACGCTCAGCAGGATCAGCTGGTGCTTCGGGAAGAT
>DASTHJ010000189.1:0-5190 GCA_035718265.1 Steroidobacteraceae bacterium
GTCCAGCAGTTCCCCGGCGACGATCGCGGCCGAATCCTTGCGCGCGGCATTCAGCCCGGCCGCCAGGGCGGCCGCTTCGCGCGAGGAGCTGCGATAGTGGATGGCGAGATTCGCGCCGGCGGCGTGCAGCTCGCGCGCCACCGCCGCGCCGACGCGCTTGGCGCCGCCGGTGATCAGCACCGTCCTGCCCGCTAGACTGCCGTCGCTCATTTACGATGCACTGTATGACTTCTGCCGCTTCCGTCACAACCCTGCCGCCGCTCGATGCGGCGGAACGCGCGCACTCGGAACGCGTCGCGGCGCACATCCGCGAGTTCATCACCGCGCACGGCGGCGCGATCGGCTTCGATGCCTACATGCGGCTGGCACTGTATTCGCCCGGTCTCGGCTACTACAGCGCCGGCGCGGCCAAGCTCGGCGGCGCCGGTGATTTCGTCACCGCGCCGGAGGTGTCGAGCCTGTTCTCGCGCTGCCTCGCGCGCCAGACCGCCGAGGTGCTCGAGACCACCGGCGGTGACGTGCTCGAGCTCGGCGCAGGTCTCGGCACCATGGCCGCCGACCTGCTCACCGAGCTCGCCGCGCTCGGCCGGCTGCCGGGCCGCTACCGCATCCTGGAAGTCAGCGCGGACCTGGCCGAGCGGCAGCGCGCGCGCATCGCGCAGTTGCCGCCGCAGCTCGCCGCGCGCGTCGAGTGGCTGGATCGCTGGCCGGCGCGCGCCATGCGTGGCGTGGTGCTCGCGAACGAAGTGCTGGACGCCATGCCGGTGGCGCGCTTCCGGTTGCGCGGCGAGCCGGGCGCGCAACGCGTGCGCGCACTCGCCGTGAGCGTCGCGCAGGACGGCTTCGCCTGGCGCGAGCTCGATCCTGCCCCGGAGCTGGAACAGGCGGTGCGCACCTTGCTCGATCAGCTGCCGGCGCCGTTGCCGGATGGCTACGTGTCGGAGGTCTGCCTGTCGTTCCAGCCGTGGATCGCGAGCCTCGCGGGCCAGTTGGAGCACGGCGTGGCGCTGCTGATGGACTACGGCCTGCCGCGCGGGCACCTGTACCACCCGCAACGGCACGATGGCACGTTGCGCTGCCATTTCCGGCATCGCGCCCACGACGATCCGTTCATCAACGTAGGGTTGCAGGACATCACCGCCTGGGTGGATTTCACGCGCGTCGCCGAGGCGGCCGATGGCGCGGGGCTGGAGGTGCTGGGATTCGTCACGCAGGCCGCATTCCTGATCGGCGCGGGCATGGAGGCCTTGCTAACTACCGAGATGGGGCGCGCGGACGCCGACCCGGCGCGGCGCACCCGGCTGGCGGGGGAAGCGCGCCGCCTGATGATGCCGGGCGAGATGGGCGAGATCTTCAAGGTCATCGCGCTGGGCCGCGGCTATGACCGGCCGCTGTCCGGCTTCGCACTCCAGGACCTGCCGCTGTAGCGGCAGGCTGGCCACATTCCGGGACAGGCAGGAAGAAGTTCCGCCCACTGGTCACCGATTTCGGCCGCCTGGTCAAACAAGCTTCCTCACGACCTCGCGAATGGGCTATTTGCTGTCTCATGAACGTGCGTTTGTCCTGGCGAGCCATTCCCGCGGCGCCGGCGGGTTAAGCTTGGCCGCATCGCCATGAACCTGCGCAAGATCAGGCCCTGGGCTTTCTACTTTCTCGCCTGGACGCTGGTCGGTCTCGTCTATTTCGCGCAGAACGTCACGCGACGTTTCTACTGGGACGACCCCTATCCGTGGCAGGACCTGCGCTACTGGAGCGTGAGCATCTACATCTCGGCGCTGCTGACGCCGATGATCGTATGGGCGGGCCGGCGCTGGCCGCTCGATCGCCAGCAACTTCCCAGGCTGATCGGATTGCACCTGCTGCTCAGCCTCGCGTGGGCGCTGCTCAAGCTGTTGCTGGAAACCGGGTTCCACTTCGCCTGGAACGAGTTTTCGCCGCCGCGACTGCCGGCCACGCTGCGCAGCGAAGTCACGCTGCTGTTCATCTTCGGCTTCCACACCAGCGTGGTGGCGTACTGGGTGGTGTTGTCCATCCAGACCGCATTCCGCAACTATGCGCGCTACCAGGAACGCGAGCAGGCCGCGCTGCGCTCGGACCTGCGCGCCTCGCAGCTCGAAACCCAGGTCGCGCAGGCGCGGCTCGGCGCGCTCAAGGCGCAGTTGCAACCGCATTTCCTGTTCAACACACTGAACGCCATCGTGGTGCTGGTGCGGCAGCAGAGGGGCCGGCAGGCCGAGGAGACGCTGGCGCGCTTCTCGGACCTGTTGCGCGCCGTGCTCGCGGACATGGAGACCCAGGAAGTGACGCTGGCGCGTGAGCTCGAATACCTGAAGCTCTATCTGTCCATCGAGCAGGTGCGCTTCTCGGACCGCCTGCGCGTCGACATCGACGTGGATGCGGAGCTGCTCGATGCCGCCGTGCCGCACATGGGGCTGCAGCCGCTGGTGGAAAACGCCATCAAGCACGGCGTCGGTTCGCGCGCCACGCCGGGCGTGATCACGATCCGCGCCGGGCGCAGCGGTGACGCGCTGCACGTCACGGTGCGCGACGACGGCCCCGGTTTCCGCGCCATCGGCGGCGAGCACGGCATGGGCGTGGGCCTGGCCAACACGCGCGCGCGGCTCAACCAGCTGTATGGCAGCCGCGCGCAACTGCGCGCCGAGAATGCGCCGGGCGGCGGCGCGCAGGTCACCATGGTGCTGCCGTTCCGCGTGCTGGAAGACACCGCGGCGGCCACGGCATGAACGTCCTGATCGTCGACGACGAGCCGCTGGCGCGCGAGGGGATGACGCTGCTGCTGAAGGAAGAGCCGGCGATCCGCTCGATCGCCGAGGCGCGCAACGGCGCGGAGGCCGTGGACGCCATTCGTGCAGAACGTCCGGACCTGGTACTGCTCGACGTGCAGATGCCGGAGATGGACGGCTTCGGCGTGCTGCGCCAGGTCGGCGCCGAGCAGATGCCGCCGGTGATCTTCGTCACGGCGCACGACCGCTACGCCATCCAGGCCTTCGAGGTGAACGCCATCGACTATCTGCTCAAGCCGGTGTCGCGCGAGCGCTGCTCGCAGGCCCTGGCGCGCGTGCGCGAGCGGCTGGCGGCGGGCGGCGCGGACAACCGCCACGTGCTGTCGCTGCTGCAGCAGCTCGCCTCGCCGCCGCGCTACCTGGCGCGCGTGGCGCTACGCGCCTCCGGCCGGATCTCGTTCGTGAACCTCGAGGACATCCTGTTCGTGCAGGCCGCGGAGAACTACGTGCAGCTGCACCTGAAGAATGCGCGCCACCTGCTGCACGTGCCCATCGCCACGTTCGAGAGCTCGCTCGACCCGCAGATGTTCCTGCGCATCCACCGCTCGCTGATCGTCAACGTGAAGCACGTGCAGGAGCTCGAGACCGGCGCGCACGGGGAGTACATCGTGGTGCTGCAGGGCGGTACGCGGCTGCAGTCGAGCCGCAGCTACCACGACCGGATCAAGCGCTGGGCGTCGAATCCGTTCTGATCGCGGTCAGGGCGCGACCGCCAGCCGGTCCTCGCCGTCGAGCTGCAGCGCCGGCGCCGCCGGCGGCTCGACGCGCACGAAGTCCGCCGGATTGAGCTCCGCCCAGTAGGAGAGGGCGGCGAGACCGTCGGCGTCGGGACGCTTGTTCTGCGCCATGCGCGCCAGCGTCGATTTGCCGATTCCGATCTCGCGCGCCACCTGCCTCCACGAGGCCGCCCGCTCCGTGCGCTTCGCATTGACCGCCTGGTAGAACTTTTCGAAGTCGAATCTCATGGAGGCGAGTTTTTCCCGCCGGCACGGCCCGGAAAAGGGATTTTTGACGAACGGGAGATTTTCGGGGACGAATCGCGGGGAGCCGCGAGCCGAGCTACCAGTGCACCAGGCCGGTCCAGGCCGTGACCAGGATGATGGCGCCGAACACGATGCGGTACCAGGCGAACGCCGCGAACGAATGCCGGCTCACGTAGCGGATCAGGAATTTGACCGCGAGCAGCGCGCTCACGAATGACACCAGGCAGCTGACCACCAGCGGCCCGGTGGCGAATTCGGCAATGGCGGCGCGCTCCTTCCAGCTTTCGTAGACCGTGGCGGCCAGCAGCACCGGGATCGCCACGAAGAACGAAAACTCGGCCGCCGTGCGCCTGGAGAGCCCGCACAGCAGGCCGCCGATGATCGTGGCGCCGGAGCGGCTGGTACCCGGGATCAGCGACAGCGCCTGGAAGGCGCCGAGCTTGAGCGCGTCCGCCGCGCGCAGCTGGTCCACGTCCTGCACGCGCTCGCTGTGCTGGCGACGCTCGGCCCACAGGATCACCAGCCCGCCGACCACCAGCGCGATCGCCACCGACACGGGCGTGAACAGCGCGGCCTTGATGGCATCGCCGAACAGCAGCGCGAGGATCGCCACGGGCAGGAACACGATCAACAGGTTGATCACGAAGTGCCGCGAGGCCGCGTCGCGGTGCAGACTGAATGCGGTGTGCAGCAGCTTCTGCCGGAATTCCCAGCAGACGGCCAGGATCGCGGGCCCCTGGATGATGATCAGCAGCGCCTCGACCGCCGCGCCGTGCAGGCCGAGCAGCGACTGCGTGAGGATCAGGTGCCCGGTGCTCGAGATGGGCAGGAATTCGGTGATGCCTTCGACCAGGCCGAGAATGATCGCTTCGACGTATGACATTGGGATCCTTTGTCAGGCCTGCGCCCGCAATTCCTCGATCGCAGCCACGCGCCGGCGGCGCAGCTCCTGGCCGATCTGCTCGCCCGACAGGCCCGCGCGCTCGGCGGGGTCGAGCTGCACCGCGGCCGCGCGCTCGCGCGCCTGCGCGAAGAACGCGCGCTGCGGATAGTCGCGCTGCTCGAAACCGAGGCGGCCGCGCGCGTCCGCCTCGCAGGCCAGCAGGAAATCCGCGAATCGCTCGGGGCGACGCAACGCATCGCAGCTCTCCAGCGTGCGCAGCACCGTGTCCGCGCGCAGCTCGAGCGCGCGGTGCACGTGCGTGTGGTAACGCGCGGTGATCACGGCGAGCTCGCGCAGGTGGTTGGGCACGCGCAGCCGCGCGCAGAGCTGCTCGACCAGGGCCACGCCGGCATCCTCGTGCCCGTAGTGCGAAGGCAGGACCTCGGCGGGCGTCGCGCCCTTGCCGAGGTCGTGCATCAGCACGGCGAAGCGCGCCGGCACACCGCCGCCGAGCGCCACG
>DASTHJ010000190.1:0-2086 GCA_035718265.1 Steroidobacteraceae bacterium
GGGCACCAACTCCCGTAATTCGCGCTCGGGGTCGAGGTCCAACACCTGCTGCGGCTCGCGCGAATTACGGGAGTTGGTGCCCGGCACCGCCATTCCCACCAGGAACTGTGCCACTTCTTCGATGGGCTTCTGAGTCGCCGACAGCCCGACGCGCTGGATGGGCTGCGCGGCGTTGGCCGCCAGGCGCTCGAGCGTGAGCGACAGATGGGCGCCGCGCTTGGTCTGCGCCACCGCGTGGATCTCGTCGACGATCACGGTGCGGACGGTGGTCAGCATTTCGCGGCCGGACGCGCTGGTCAGCAGCAGGTACAGCGACTCCGGCGTGGTCACGAGGATGTGCGGCGGCAGCTTGCGCATGGCCGCGCGCTCGCTCTGCGAAGTGTCGCCGGTGCGCACCTGCGCGCGGATCTGCGGCGCGTGCGCGCCCAGCCGCATCAGTTCGGCCGTGATCCCGGCGAGCGGCGCCTCCAGATTGCGCTGGATGTCGTTCGACAGCGCCTTGAGCGGCGACACGTACACCACGCGGGTCACGTCCTGCAGCGCGCCCGTGGCGCCCTCGCGCACCAGCGTGTCGATGGCCGCGAGGAACGCGGCCAGCGTCTTGCCGGAGCCGGTCGGCGCGGCGATCAGCGCATGTCCGCCGCCGGCGATCGCCGGCCACGCGTCGAGCTGCGCGCGCGTCGCGCCACGGGGAAATGCTTCGGTGAACCACGCCTGGACGGCGGGATGGAATTGCGGGAGCGGCATGACGGCACCTTATATAGGGCCGAGAAAACGGTCCATCCAGCGGATTTCGCAGTCGACTACTGGATACGCAAATCCTTGATTTTCGGAATCAAGCCCGCTTCGTGCGCTGACCTGCCGCCAGCAGTTCGGCCTTGTCCCGCACGAGGTTCGCCGAGCTGCCGCTCTCCAGCAGCGTCTTCAGATCGCAGAACACGATGCTGAACCCCTCGACCACGTTGGTCGCCTGGCTGAGGACGTCCTTGCCGTTCAGGCCGGCGACCGCGGCGGTCAGGTGCGTGGCGCCCTCGCCGAACGGCTCGAAGCTCAGCTCCACGTGCAGGCCGCCGGCCCAGTCGAAGGCGATGCGGCGCGGCGCCTCGAACGCGGTGACGGCGACTTTCGCGGTGGCGCCCGGCACCATGAACGTCCACTCGACGCGCGCGCCGGGCGCCAGCGGTCCGGAAGTGTCGCGCAGCCAGAACCTGCGGATGGTCTGCGGGTTCACGAACGCCGCGAACACCTCGCCGGGTGGCCGGCGAATCAGCATTTCCGCCTCGACGACGGGCGCGTCCATGGCCCCATCCTGCTAGTTAGCTCGGCGCAAGTCCAGCCGCGGGCATGCGTGACGATGCGGTCGCGACCGGCCGCGCCGCGTGGCAGACTCGGGGCAGTCACCGCCGGAGGAACCGGATGCCCTCGGCCGATCGCGTCACGACCGAAATCCTGCCCACGGGCGCGCTCGACGCGGCGGCATGGGAGGACGTCTGGACGCTGACGCGCGAGTTCTACGACGTCGAGCGCGAGCACGCGGAGGCCGAGCTGCGCCGCCGGCAGAGCGTCGCGCTGTTCCGCATGAATGGCGCGCTGCTCGGCATGGTGTCGCTCGAGGTCTATCCGGCGACGTTCCGCGGGCGCGAGCTGGCCGTGATCTCCACCACGCACGTGCTGCTGCGCGAGAACTGGCGCGGGCGCAACCTGCTGCAACGGCTGGGCTTCCGCACGTTCCTCGCGACGCGCCTGCGCTATCCGCTGCGGCCTATCTACTGGTTCTTCGACACGTTCAGCTACAAGAGCTACCTGCTGCTGCCGCGCAATTTCGTGGAGTTCTGGCCGCGCCACGACCGGCCCACGCCCGAGCCGCGCGCCGCGCTGATCGACCAGCTGGCATCGGCGTCCTACGGTCCGGCGTGGCGGCCGGCGCGCGGCATCGTCGTGCGTTCGGGCCGCAAGCGCCTGCGCGAGACGGCCGCGCCGCTCGCGGCCGACGGCATCCCCGGCGAGGACGTCGGCTATTTCGCGCGCGTCAACCCGGGACACGCCGAGGGAGACATGCTGGTGTGCCTGTGCCCGCTCAGCCTGC
>DASTHJ010000191.1:0-2871 GCA_035718265.1 Steroidobacteraceae bacterium
CGTGCACGCCGTCGACGTGGTCAGCGGCGCCGACCAGGACATCACCCCGTACCCGGGTGCACGCGCCGAGATCGTCGACCTCTCGTGGCGGAAGCCGGGCGTGGTCGCCGTCGGGCTCAACGATCGCGAGGCCGAGTGGCACGACCTGTACCTGGTGGACATCGCCACCGGCAAGCGCACGCTGGTCGAGAAGAACGACGACCAGATGGCAGGCTACCTGCTCGATTTCGACCTCGAGCCGAAGCTCGCGCTCAAGAACGACGCGGAGGGCTCGGAAGTGTTCCGCCGCGTCGGCGACAAATGGGTCAGCCTGCTCAGGATCGGCCAGGAAGATTCGCTGACTTCCGCGCCGCTCGCCATCGAGGCCAATGGCACCACCGCGTTGCTGATTTCCTCGGTGGGACGCGACAAGGCGGCGCTCGAGCGCGTCGATCTGGCCACCGGCAAGACCACGGTGCTGGGCTCGAGCGAGCAGGCCGACGTCGAGCAGGTGTGGCTGGAGCCGAAGACGGCGAAGCCGCAGGCGTACACGGTGAATTACCTCAAGCCCGAGATCACGGTGCTGAATCCCGCCGTGAAGAAGGACGTCGAACTGCTCACGAACAAGCTCGGCGACGGATTCGCGATCACCAACCGCACGCTCGACGATTCCATCTGGACGCTGGCCACCGACGATGCGCAGGCGCCGGGCGTGGCCTATCTGTACGAGCGCAAGAGCGGCGCCATCACCAGGCTGTTCGACCAGCGCCCGGAGCTTGCCGATGCGCCGCTGGTGCCCATGCAGTCGCTCGAGCTCGAGGCGCGCGACGGGCTCACGCTGGTGTCCTACCTGTCGCTGCCACCGGGCTCGGATTCCAACGGCGACGGCCGTCCCGACAAGCCCGTGCCAATGGTGCTCAACGTGCACGGCGGCCCGTGGGGCCGTGACAACTACGGCTTCGACAGCGAGGCGCAGTGGTTCGCGAATCGCGGGTATGCCGCGCTGTCCGTGAATTACCGCGGCTCCACCGGCTTCGGCAAGAGCTTCATCAATGCCTCCAACAAGGAGTGGGCGGGCAAGATGCACGACGACCTGCTGGACGCCGTGCAGTGGGCCATCCGCGAGAAGATCACGACCGCCGACCAGGTGGCGATCTACGGCGGCTCGTACGGCGGCTACGCGACACTGGTCGGACTGACGTTCACGCCGGACGTGTTCGCCTGCGGCGTGGACATCGTCGGCCCGTCGAACCTCAACACCTTGCTGGCCTCGATCCCGCCGTACTGGAAGGCGTTCTTCGAGGAGTTCGCGATGCGTGTCGGCGATCCGCGCACGGAAGAGGGCAAGAAGCTGCTGGCCGAGCGCTCGCCGATCTCGCGCGTCGCCGCCATCAAGAAGCCGCTGCTGATCGCGCAGGGCGCGAACGATCCGCGCGTCAACAAGGCGGAGTCCCAGCAGATCGTCGATGCAATGAAGGCCAAGGGACTGCCCGTGACCTACGTGCTCTACCCGGAAGAAGGCCACGGCTTCGCGCGCCCGACCAACCGCACCTCGTTCTACGCCATCGCCGAAGGCTTCCTCAGCCAGTGCCTGGGCGGGCGCTACCAACCCATCGGCGACGACTTCAAGGGCGCCAACCTGCAAGTCCTGGAAGGCGCCGATCACGTCCCCGGCCTGGCCGCCGCGCTGAAATAATGGGGACATTCTCCGTTTCCTAGCAAACGGGGACAGACCTGGGCGAGCCGTTCCTCTTTTCCGGGCGGCCGCGTGGCGTGCACGTAAGTCGAACGTAAGCGCCCCGCGCGCACGCTCGCGCTGCCAGTCCCACGCAACTACCCGGCTGGTAAAGTCCGCCTGCGCCGCGCTGCCGACCCCCGCAGCGCGTGCGCGGTGCGGCGATCAGCCCGGCTCCCGGGCGGCTGGCGCAACCGTCCGTGGCCCGGTAATTTTCGCCGGGCCATGAACTCCATCGTCCGCACTGCCGCGATTCTCGTCCTCGTCGCCGTCTCCCCGGCGTTCGCCTGCACCGCGCCGGTCTCGGTCTGCACCAGGCCCGTCAAGACCAGCTTCCCGCTGATCCGCCAGGGCGTGCCCGCCGCCCTGCTGATCGAAGCATCCGCGAACTCGGCCGTGAAGCTCGCCTCGGCGAACTTCGCGACCGATCTCGAGCGCGTCAGCGGCAAGGTACCCATGCGGCTGTCCGACGTTTCGATGGCGCGCGGCGAGCTGATCATCGCAGGCGTCGTCGGCCACAGCCCCGCCATCGACGAGCTGGCGCGCGCCGGCAAGATCAAGGTCTCGGACCTTCCCGGAAAGTGGGAGGCCTACAAGCAGATCGTGGTCGACAATCCGTTCCGCAACGTGCCCCGCGCGCTGATCGTCGCCGGCGCCGATCGGCGCGGCGCGGTATTCGGCCTGTACGATCTCTCGCAGAAGATAGGCGTGTCGCCGTGGGTATGGTTCGCGGACGTGCCGGTGACACGCCAGTCCGATGTCTACCTGGTCGCCGGCGAGCGGCGCGACCAGCCCAAGGTCCGCTACCGCGGCTTCTTCATCAACGACGAGGCGCCGGCGTTCAGCACCTGGGCGCAGAAGCACTTCGGCGGCGCCAACTCCAGGATGTACGCGCACGTGTTCGAGCTGCTGCTGCGCTTGAAAGGCAACTACCTGTGGCCCGCGATGTGGCAGCCGCGCGCCTTCAACGACGACGACCCGAACAACATGGTGCTGGCCGATGCCATGGGCGTGGTCATGGGCACCTCGCACCACGAGCCCATGACGCGCGCGCAGGCCGAGTGGCATCGCCACCAGGACCAGGGCGTCACCGGCGGCAAGTGGGACTACACCGTCAACGGCGAGAACCTGCGCAAGTTCTGGCGCGGCGGCATCGA
>DASTHJ010000192.1:0-7596 GCA_035718265.1 Steroidobacteraceae bacterium
CATCAGCGCCCGCCCCTGCTCTCGAACACGTCCACGTCTCCCGTTACACTCGCCGCCAATGGAAACTTCCCAGCCCCGACGGATTCTCGTCGCAATCAAACGCGTCGTCGACTACAACGTGCGCATCCGCGTGAAGCCGGATGGCTCGGGCGTGATGCTCGACGGCGTCAAGCTCAGCATCAATCCCTTCGACCAGATCGCGGTCGAGGAAGCACTGCGCATCAGGGAGAAGGGCCGCGCCGACGAGGTGGTGATCGCCACGATCGCACCGGCGGATGCGCAGGCCACGCTGCGCAATGCGCTCGCCATGGGTGCGCAGCGCGCGCTGCACGTCGTGGCGGACGGCGCGCCGGGGCCGCTGGCCGCGGCACGCGTGCTGCACAAGCTCATCGAGAAGGAACAACCCTTCCTGGTGATCCTCGGCAAGCAGGCCATCGACGACGACAACAACCAGACCGGGCAGATGCTGGCCGCGTTGTGGGATCGGCCGCAGGCCACGTTTGCCTCGAAGATCGAGCTGACCGAGCAGACGGCGCGCGTGACCCGCGAAGTGGATGCGGGGCTCGAGACACTCGAAGTCGACCTGCCCGCCGTCGTCACCACGGACCTGCGGCTCAACGAGCCGCGCTTCGTGAAGCTGCCCGAGATCATGAAGGCGAAGACCAAGCCGCTCGAGGCCATCCCGCTCGCCAGCCTCGGCGTGACTGCCGACACGCGCGTCAAGGTCACGAAGACCGAGCCGCCGCCCGGCCGCCAGCGCGGCATCATGGTCAAGGACACGGCAGGGTTGTTTGCCGAACTGCAGAAGCGGGGGCTGGTATGAGCCAGGTACTGGTCGTCGCCGAACATGCCGGCGGCAGGCTCAACGTCTCCACGGCGAAGACCGTCAAGGCCGCCACTTCGCTGGCCGGCGCCGAGGTGGTGGTCGCGGTGTTCACGACCGGCGGCTCGCCGGTCGCCGCGCAGGCGGCGCAGCTGGCCGGCGTGGCACGCGTCGTCGAAGTCACGCATGCCGCCAACGAACATCCGCTCGCCGCCACGCTGGCGCCGCAGGTGGCGGAAATCGGCAAGGACTTCACGCACCTGTTCGCGCCGTCCACCACCTTCGGCAAGGACCTGATGCCGCGCGTCGCGGCGCTGCTCGACGCGCCGCAGGTCTCGGATGTCATGGGGCTGGAGAGCGCCACGCGCTTCCGGCGCCCGATCTACGCCGGCAACGCCATCACCACGGTCGAGGTCGAGGCGGGCACCAAGGTGATCGCCACGATCCGCACGGCATCTTTCGATGCAGTCGCCGGCGGCGGCTCGGCGCCGGTGCAGACACAGGCCTACACGGGCGCACTGCCCTCGCATACGCGTTTCGTGTCGCTCACCGCGGCGAGCGGCGATCGGCCGGACCTGCAGAGCGCGTCCAAGGTCGTCTCCGGCGGACGGGCGCTCGCCAGCGCGGATGCCTTCAAGCTGATCTACTCGCTGGCCGACAAGCTCGGCGCCGCGGTCGGCGCCTCGCGCGCGGCGGTGGATGCCGGCTTCGCGCCCAACGACATGCAGGTGGGTCAGACCGGCAAGATCATCGCGCCGGAGCTGTACATCGCGATCGGCATTTCGGGCGCCATCCAGCACCTGACCGGCATCAAGGACGCACGCACGATCGTAGCGATCAACAAGGATGCCGAGGCGCCGATCTTCGAGATCGCCGACATCGGTATCGTCGGCGACCTCTTCACGATCGTGCCGGAACTGGAAAAGCTGATCGACGAATCGAAGAAGTAGCCTCAGAGATTCGCGAGCACGTGCTCCGCCGCCGAGACCTTGAATTCGCGCGGCGCCTCGACGAACACGCTCTTCGCGACGCCGTCCTCGACGATCAGCGCGAAGCGCTGGCCGCGCATGCCCATGCCGAATCCGCTGCCGTCCATCTCCAGGCCCAGCGCCTTGGCGTAGGTGCCGTTGCCGTCGGCCAGCATCACGATCTTGTCGCCGACGTTCGAGTGCTTGCCCCAGGCATTCATGACGAATACGTCGTTGACGGCCATGCAGGCGATCGTGTCGACGCCCTTGGCCTTGATGTCGGCGGCCTTTTCGACGAAGCCCGGCAGGTGCTTCGCGTCGCAGGTGGGGGTGAACGCGCCAGGCACGGAGAACAGCACCACCTTCTTGCCCTTGAAGAGCTGATCGGTAGTCAGGTCCTGCGGGCCGTCCTTGCTCATCACCTTGAATGTGCCCGCGGGCATCTTGTCGCCTGCCTTGATCGCCATGTGCTGTCTCCTTGAGGTTTATGCAGTTCGGGGAAAAATTCCGGCCTTGACCAGCATGCCCGGCACCGGGTGGTCGAGCGTCTGCTGCAGCCAGCGGCTGGTATCGATGAGCATCGGCAGGTCGATTCCGGTCTGTACGCCCATCCGGTGCAGCATGTAGACCAGGTCCTCGGTGGGGATGTTGCCGGTGGCGGCCGGCGCGAACGGACAGCCGCCGATACCGCCACAGCTCGCATCCAGCGTGGCGGCGCCGCTTTCGAGCGCGGCGCAAGCATTGGCGAGACCGGTATTGCGCGTGTTGTGGAAGTGCGCGCGCCAGGCGATGTCCGGCAGCGCACGCTGCAGGTCGGCGAGCAGGCCGCGCACCTGCGTCGGCACGGCGACGCCGATGGTGTCGGCGACCGCGATCTCCTCGGGCCGGCCGGCTGCGATCCTCTCGGCGAGTTGCAGCACCTTGTCGCGCGGTACCTCGCCCTCGAAGGGACAGCCGAAAGCCGTGGAAATGGTGATCTGCGCGCGCACGCCCGCCTGCCGCGCGGCCTGCGCAATCTCCAGCCAGGACGCGATGCCCTCCTCGACGCTGCAGCCCTGGTTGCGCTGGCTGAAGCTCTCGGTGGCGGCGACCACCATGCCGACTTCGCGGCAGCCGGCGGCATGGGCCCGGTCGAAGCCCTTGCGATTCAGCACCAGGCCGATGCAATCCTCGCGCGATTCCGGACCGAGCGCGGCCAGCACCGCTTCGGCATCCGCCATCTGCGGCACACGCTTCGGGTTCACGAAGCTCGCGACTTCGATGCGACGCAGACCCGCGGCCTGGAGCCGGCGGACCAGCTCCACCTTGGTCGCGGTGGGCAGGATCTGCGCCTCGCCCTGCAGCCCGTCGCGCGGACCCACCTCGACGATCTGGATGTGCTCTCTCACGACCCTGAATTTTACCCGCTGATGTTGTGATACAACGCGCCGCCATGAACGACACCGCCGACATCGGACGCGGCGCGCTCGCTGACCTGCGCGTCCTGGAACTCGGAACGCTGATCGCGGGGCCTTTCTGTGGACAGCTGCTCGGCGACATGGGTGCCGAGGTCATCAAGATCGAAGCGCCGGGCCAGGGTGATCCCATGCGTCACTGGGGGCCACAGCCCCGGGGCAAACCCTCGGTGTGGTGGCCGGTGATCGGCCGCAACAAGAAGGGCGTGACGCTCGACCTGCGCCAGGCTGAAGGTCAGAGGATATTCAAGGAGTTGGTGCGGATATCTGATGTCGTCATCGAGAACTTCCGGCCCGGTACGCTCGAGAAGTGGGGCTGCGGCTGGGAGTCGCTTTCCGCCGTGAATCCGCGCCTGATCCTCGTACGGGTGTCCGGATACGGGCAGACCGGCCCGTACTCGCAACGCGCCGGTTACGGCGGCATCGGCGAAGCCATGGGCGGTTTGCGTTACATCGTCGGGGAACCAGATCGGCCGCCCTCGCGCGTCGGCATCAGCATCGGCGACTCCCTGGCCGCGGTGCATGCCTGCATGGGCGCGCTGGCCGCCCTGCACCACCGGGACCGTCATGGCGTCGGCCAGGTGGTCGATGCGGCGATCTATGAATCCGTGCTCAACATGATGGAGTCGCTGGTCACCGAGTACGACCAGCTCGGCCACGTGCGTGAGCGCAGCGGTCCGATACTGCCGCGCATCGCGCCTTCGAACGTCTATCCGACCCGCAACGGCATCGTGATGATCGGCGCCAACCAGGACACGGTGTTCGTCCGGTTGTGCGCGGCCATGGGCGATCCGGACCTGGCGCGCGATGCGCGCTATGCCGACCACCAGGCGCGCGGCGCGAACCAGCAGGCGCTGGATGAGCTCATCGCCGCCTGGACCGCGAAGTTCGACACGCGCGAGCTGCTGGCCCTGCTCGACCAGCATGGCGTGCCGTCGGGGCTCATCTACAAGGCGGCCGACATGCTCGAAGACCCGCACTTCATCGCCCGCGGCGCCATCGCGGCCACGCGGCACCCGGATTTCGGCAGCTTGCGCATGCAGAATGTCGCCCCGAGGCTCTCGGCGACGCCCGGCTCGATCCGCACGCCCGCGCCCGCGCTCGGGCAGCACAACGAGGAGATCTATCGGGGGCTGCTGGGGCTCTCCGACGAGCAGCTGCAATCGCTGCAGGCCGCGCGGGTGATCTGAGCGCGCAAACGAACAGGCCGGGCATCGCCCGGCCTGTTCGCGTGATTGCAATTCGCTCAGGTGTTCAGCAACCAGAGCTTGGCGATGCGCACCATCGTCGGATCGCGCTTCACGGCGCGGAACGCCCTGGCCGCCTCGGCCTTGTTGTTGGTCTTCAGATGCGCGATGCCCAGCAGGATGTGGGCCTCGTCGACGCGCTCGGCTTCCTTGGGGTCGCCCTTGGCGAGGCCACCCTTCGCCAGGCCCGCCTGCAGCAGCGGAACGGCCTTGGCCGCTTCTCCGCAGGCGAGGTACTGCGCACCGACCTTGATGAGCGCGTCGCCGGTGGCGGCGGACTTGGCGGCAGCCTCGTTCTGCGCCATGGCCGCCTTTTCGGTGGCCAGCTGCTTCTGCGCGGCGGCGAGCAGGCGCTTGTTGACGTCGATGTCACGCTGCTCGACGAATACCTTCTTGGAGAACCCCTGCTGCAGCACGCTCTCCGCTTCGCAGGCAAGCTTTTCCTCGAGCGCGAGCTGCGCCATTTCCTTGAACTGGTCGGGGTCCTTGAGCACGTTCACGTACAGCGCAATCCGCATGACGTTGTGCGCCTGGATGTCGTCCACGTCCGCCTTGCGCAGGGCCACCATGAGGTTCTGCCAGTACTCGGGCTTCGGGTAGTAGACCACCAGCTTCTCGAAAATGCGGCTGACGCAATTCTGGTCGCCGGCCCGCTCGCAGGCGGCACGGGCGAGCAGCAGGTTCTGCTCGGTCGGCCTGCGACCACCTTGTTCCATTTTCGCCAACAGGTCGTTGATGATCCGGGCCGACTCACGGTTGTTGCCCGACTGGTAGTACGCCTGCGCGACGGCCACCTGGATTTCCGGATCGTTCGTGAGCTTGAGCGCCTGGTTGCCGTACTCGATGGCCTTCGGATAGTTCCTCAGGCCGGTGTAGAGACCCACGAGATTCTTCAGGACATCCGGTCGCCGCGAGGCAGGCAGGCAGGGCGATCCCAGCTCGTTCTCCAGCTCGCGAGCGGCTTCCGCGTTCTGCCGCGTGCTCGAGTAGATGTACGCGCGGAATTGGGCAATCGTGAAGTTGTCGAAGGCGGTCCGGCTGAACGCCACCTGTTCGGCTTCCTTCATCTTGTTGAGCGACTCCTGCCATTTCTTGGCCTTCATCGCGTCCTGCGCGGCCGCCATCTGCTTGGCGATCTGCTTGCTGATCTTGCCATTGCCGGTGCAGGCGCCCTGTGCCGCTGCCGGCGCGCTGAATGCTGCCCCGAGAATTGCCGTCGCCGCGATCGCAATACCTAGCCCACTTCGAATTGACACGCACATGCTCCGCGAATGAGTTGAGTCAAAGAATCATTGCCGCGGCCGGTCAGCCGGCCGCCTGTGGCGCGGCGGGCGCGCCCTCGCCGGTCTTGAGCAGCCACATCTTGGCGATGCGCGCCATGCCCGGTTCCTGGTTCACCGCCTGGAAGGCCTTGGTGGCTTCGGGCTTGTTGTCGGTGCGCAGGTAAGCAATGCCGAGCAGCATGTTCGCCTCGTCCGGGTGCTTGACGCTGCCCTTGCCGAGACCGCGCCGGATGGCTTCGATGGCCTTGTCGTTCTCGCCGTAGCTGAGATAGGCGGCACCGAGCTTGACGTCCGCGTCGCCGGTCGGCTTGGCACGCGCGGAGGCGTCCTGCTTGTCGAGCGTCGACTTGTCGAGCGCGACGGCGGACTTCGCGTCCTTCAGCAGTCGCGCGGCGTGATCCTTGTCGCGCTGCTGGGTGAAGGCGCCCTTCTGCTCGCCCTTCTCGAGGATGGCCTGCGCTTCACCGGGAAGCCCCTGGCCCATGGAGAGCTGCGCCATCTCGATGTACATGCCGCCATCACCCATGATGTCGACGCCGTCCGCCAGGCGCAGGATGTTGAGCATTTCCTTGTCACTCTTGCTGGCGCGCAGCAACGCGTCCGTCATGTCCAGCCAGTACTTGGGCTTGGGATAGTGCTGCACCAGCTTCTCGATCTGCGCCACGACGCATTCGTTGTCCTTCAGCTGCAGGCAGGCGCTCTGCAGGATGCGATACGCCGACTCTTCCGGCGTCTGACCGCTGGCCTCCATCTTGTTGATCGTGTCGTTCATCACGGTCCGCGTGTTCGCGAAATCGTTCTGAATGTAATAGGCGTTGGCCATGTAGATGCCGATGTCGGGATCGGTGGAGCCTGCGGCCTGCGCCTGCTTGCCGAACTCGATGGCTTTGGCGTAATCCTTCGCCTGGTAGGCGAGCTGCAACAGCAGCTTGCCGCGCGTCGGCTTGTCGGCCGGGTTCATGCAGGGCGAGTTCATGGCCGCCTCGAGGTCGGCGATCGCCTCGGGATATTTCTTGAGATTCGCGTTGGCCACGCCCTTGAGTTCGTGGATCCAGAAATTGTCGAATTCGGACCTCTCGACCTCGACCGCCTCGAGTCTCTCCACGTTCGAGAGCATCGCGGTCCAGTCCTTGTGCTCGCGCGCCTGCTGCACGTCGTTCATCGGCTTTTCGAGCTTCTTGGTGAGCTTGCGGTTGCCGCAGGCATCGTCCTGCGCCCACGCGGTGGAAGTCAGGCCCAGAAGACCGATTGCGGCGACCGCCGCCGCTGCGAGATTCATGCGGTTACGCACTGCCGATGCTCCTTACAAATGAGCCGCGGCTTTTCAGGACCGCGGCTCGGTGCGATTCAACCCACCGTCAAGGCACCTGACAATTTGGATGCCTGCGCCGACGGAAAGTTTCTCAACGATTTCAGGGGCTTGCTTAGTCCCGGAACTCCGAGATGTTCACGAAGCCCATTTTCTTCATGTGGTTGCGCTGGGCCGCAGCCATCACCAGTGCCGTGGTCTCGTACCGCGAGCGACGATCGGGCCGCAGGTGGATTTCGGGCTGTGGATCCTTGTTGCGCTCCGCCCGGAAGAAGCTCTCGAGCTGCGGAATGCCGCTGACCACCGTACCGTTCCAGACGATCGTGCCGTCGAAGTCGATGTCGATCTGGATGACCTCCGGGCGAACCGGTGGCGGCGGATTGTTGGTCTGCGGCATGTCGAGCTTCGTCGCGTGCGTCATGATCGGGATCGACATGATCAGCACGATGATGAGCACCAGCATGACGTCGATGAGCGGAGTCGTGTTGATCTCCATCATCGGTGCACCTTCG
>DASTHJ010000193.1:0-3681 GCA_035718265.1 Steroidobacteraceae bacterium
GTCGGGGCGGAAGTAGGCGACGCGGCCGAGCTCGGCCAGCGGCATTTTGGGTTCCCGGGTAAGAAGACTTACGACATGGTCCCGCGAGATATCGAGCTCGGCTTTATCCGCCTTCAATATATGAGCAGCCACGTCCAGCATGTTGGAGCGCAGCGCCCGGCCGGCCTGCAGCACCGCCTCGCCGCCGATGCCAGCGCCGCGCGAGGCCCAGGTGCCGCCGCCATACGGCGTGACCCCGGTGTCGCCGGTGATCACTTTCACCTTGTCGAGGGAAACCCCGACCGCGCTCGCCGCGATCTGGGCGAAAATCGCCTCCGTCCCCTGCCCCTGCTCGGTGACGCTGCACATCACCGTCACCATGCCGGTCGGCTCGAAGCGCAGCGTCGCGCCGTCCTGCGCCGAGATGCGCGCGCCGCCCACGCCGTAGAACGCGGGCGACGGGTTCGTCACTTCGATCATGGCCGCGAGGCCGATGCCGCGATAAATCTTGTTGTTCCGCAGTCGCGATTGCTCCGCACGCAGCTCCTGGTAGCGCATGGTCTTTAACAACAAATCCAGCGCCTTGTGGTGCGAGAGCTTTTCGAACTTCAGGCCCGACGGGAACGTATAGGGATACGCGTCGTCCGGGATGAGGTTTTTTCGCCTGAACTCCGCAGGGTCCATGCCGAGCTTCTGCGCCGCGAGATCGACGATGCCCTCGGTCAGTCCGACGGCGATCGGATGGCCGACCGCGCGGTACTGGCAGGTCACGTTCTTGTTCGTGAACACCACGTGCATGCGCGCCTTGTACTTCTGGTGCTTGTACGGCCCGCCGGTGAGGTTCACCACCTGGTTGCCCTCGATGCCGCTGGTGCGCGGGTAGACGGAATACGGCCCGATCGCGGTGAGGTCGTCCAGCTCGAAGGCCTGAATAAGACCTTCCTTTGAAACTGCAAGTCTTACGCGTGCGCGGTGCTCTCGGGCATGGATGTCGGACAGGAACGACTCGAGGCGGTCGGCGACGAACTTCACCGGCCGGCGCAGCATCACGGACAGCGCCGCGGTGGCCATCTCGTCGGCGTAGACGTGCACCTTGATGCCGAACGAGCCGCCCACGTCCTTCGTGATCACGCGCACGTTCGCCTCGGGGATGCCGAGGTGGCGCGAGAAGATGTCCTGCATCATGTGCGGCGCCTGGGTGGCGTGGTACACGGTGAGCGAATGCTCGCCGGCGTTGTAGTCGGCGAGGATCGCGCGCCCCTCCACGCACACGCCGGTGTGGCGGCCGAAGTGGAAGGTGTCCTCGACCACCAGGTCCGCTTTGGCGAACACCTCGTCCACCCCGCCGGTGTCGAGCTCGCGCTTGAAGCAGATGTTGTCCCCGAAGTCGGGGTGGATGACCTGCTTCCCGGCCAGCGACTCTTCCATGTCCACCACGACCGGCAGCTCTTCCCATTCGGCCTCGATGAGCTGCACCGCGTCCTCGGCCTGGGTGCGCGACTCGGCGACCACCGCGGCGCACGCCTCGCCCTGCCAGCACGCGCGCTCGATGGCGATCGCATACTGCTCCGGCGACTTGATGCCCTTCAGGTGCGCGAGCACCGCGACCCACGGCGTGCAGTAGTCCGCGACCGCGCGGCCGTCGAAGATCCCGATAACACCGGGCTGTTTCAGTGCTTTGGAAAAATCCAGCTTCTTTATTCGTGCGTGCGCATACGGACTGCGGAAGAACGCGACATGCGCGAGGCGCGGAAAGCGCAGGTCGTCGGTGAACGCGCCGCGGCCCTGCAGCAGGCGCTGCGCGTTCGGGCGCGGTACGCTCTGGCCGATGTAGCCCTTGTCGACCTGGGTGCCGGGCGCGTGGAGCGGCAGCTCGGCCTTACCCATGCATGGCTTCTGTCTTCATTACTTCCTCTATCGCGTCGACGATCGCCTGGTAGCCGGTGCAGCGGCAGTAGTTGCCCGAGATGTGCGCGCGTATTTCTTCCCGGGTCGGACGCTGTTTCGAATTCAGCAGGTCCTGCGCGGCCATCAGCATGCCCGGCGTGCAGAACCCGCATTGCAGCGCGTTGTGGCGGTGAAACGCGGCCTGCAGCCTGGCGAGCTCCTTCGAGTCCGAAAGCCCCTCGATCGTGTCGACGCGGCAGCCGTCCGCCTGCACCGCGAGCATCAGGCAGCCGCGCACGATCTCGCCGTTCACGCGCACCGTGCACGCGCCGCACACGCCGTGCTCGCAGCCCAGGTGCGAGCCGGTCAGGCCCAGCTCCTCGCGCAGGAAATCGACCAGGTGCTGGCGCGCGGGAATGGCGCGCGTGACCTGCGTGCCGTTCACCGTCATCATGGTGGTCAGAGTCTGGTCCATGCGCGCTCGAGCAGCACTTTCGCGAGGTGGGCCTTGGTGGCGGCCGAGTGGTAGAGGTCGGGCGTCGCCGGGGGCAGCGCGGCCTTCGCCTCGTCCAGCGACCGTGGCTTCAGCAGGACGGGCTTCGCGCCGAGGCCGAAGAAAGCGATCCTTTTCTGCGCGGCGGTGGTGACGCCGGCCAGGCCGACGATCGCGTAGTCGCCGTGGCGCCGCGCGAGCTCGCTGAACACCGAGCGCTCGTCCTTGAGCAGCGCGGGAATCTCGGCCGCGGCGACGATCTCGCCCGGACGCAGGTCGACCTCGAACAGGCCCTTGAAGAAATCCTCCGCCTGCACCATGCGCTCGCCGTCCTTCGAGCGCAGCACGATGGTGGCGTCGAGCGCCACCAGGCATGCCGGATACTCGGCCGCCGGGTCGGCGAGCGCCACGCTGCCGCCGAACGTGCCGCGGTTGCGGATCGCCGGGTGCGCCACGTGCGCCGCCGCGTCGGCGAGCAGCGGCACGTGCTTGCGCATCTCGGCCGAGCGCTCGATGTCGGCGTGCGTGGTGAGCGCGCCGATGCGCACCACGTCCTGCTCGAGCGCGATGCCGCGCAGCCCGGCGAGCCCGGTGATGTCGACGAGCAGCTCGGGGGCGGAGAGGCGCAGGTTGAGCGAAGGGATGAGGCTCTGGCCGCCGGCCAGCACGCGCGCGCCGGGACGCTCGAGGAGATCGAAAACCTCCGCCGGCGTGTGCGGTTTCGCATAGGCAAACGACGGCGCCTTCAAGCCTTGCACTCCTCCTCGCGGCGATTATGCCCGAGGCGGGCGAAAAAAAAGGGGCAGGCTCGCGCTTGCCCCCTTGTTTTGCCCGCTTTCGGCTAGAAGTTGTGCCGGAAGCCGACCGCGATGGACGTGTACTGGGCGCCCGTGGCGGCCGAAACCGTGTTGGTCGATCCACCCATCACGAAGTTGCCGTTCGTATCGTTGTCGACCGTGGTGTAGAACGCGTACACCTTGGTGGTCTTCGTGATGTTGTAGTTGTACGCGAGCGTGAACTGCGTCGCGCCGGAGCTGTTGTCGGCGTCCACCCAGCCGTAGTTCACATGGAACTCGTGCTGGCCGAACGGGAACATCGCGGCGATGCGGAAGTAGTCGCTGTCGACGCTGCCGGTCAAGGTGTCGCGCTCGGCCATCTCCCACAACGCGCCGAGCACCATGAACTTGAAGTCGTACGCGCCGCCGATCGTCCACGCGGTGGCATCGCTGCCGCCGCCGAGCGCCGGGGAGTCCTGCGTGTTCGCGTAAGACAGCGCGGCGTGCAGCGGGCCACGGTCGTAGGAACCGACCAGGCCGATGTAG
>DASTHJ010000194.1:0-2891 GCA_035718265.1 Steroidobacteraceae bacterium
CGTCTCTTGAACAGAATCTGCGCCAAATAATCGTCGTCGGCCTAAAGGTTTTTGAAAATCAGCCGTTACCGGTCGTAGACGAATCAGGAGTAGTGGCAGAGATGGCGAACAAGATCAGTGGCATCGACGGTCGTCCGGTACCGGTGGGAGGCGGGGCACCCGTCTCGCGCGTCCGCGACACGACCGATGGTCGCAAGGCCGAGACCACCGCTTCGCCGTCGAACATCGACGTCTCGGACACCGCGCGTGCGCTCGCCGCGCTCGAGGAGCACATCGCCGGCCTGCCGGTGGTCAACGAGAACCGCGTCGACGCCGTGCGCCGTGCGCTGGACGAGGGCCGCTACCACGTCGACGCGCAGCGCGTCGCCGACAAGATGCTGCGCTTCGAAGGCGACCTGCTCGCGACCATCCCGGCGCACAAGTAGTCTCCGGCCCGGACAGCGCGCGTGGATGCCAACCTGACCCGCGACCATCTCGCGCGCCTGCTGGCCGAGGAGAACTCCGCGCTCACCGAATTCGAAGCCCTGCTCGATCGCGAGCACGGCGCGCTCAAGTCGCGCGACATCGATGCGCTCGAGGCGTTGGCCGACACGCGCCAGCAGAGCGTGACCCGCATGCTGAAGATCGAGGACGAGCGCCGCGGCCTGTGCGGCATGCTGGGATACGACACCGATCTCGCCGGCCTCGCGAAGCTGCTGGCCTGGTGCGATCCGCGCCGTTCGCTTGCCGCGGCCTACGAGGAGTGCGCCCGGCGCGCGCGCCGCTGCCGCGACCTCAACGACCGCAATGGCATCCTGGTCGGCGCGCAGATCAAGCGCGTCGAGGGGTTGCTCGGCGCCATCACCGGCACGACGCCGCAGCGCTCCTACGGACCCCGCCAGTTCGCCGGCCATGGCGCCGGCGCCGGACAGGTCATTTCCGCCGAAGCCTGACCCCCGTTTCCTCTCTCGATGAACCCGAACGCGCCCTTGGGCGCGTTTTTTTTCGCTCGCTAACTACTGGCAAGTACGTAGTCCGACGGCGCGGCCGCTTGACGTAACATCTGCGGCGGGCGACCCACGGAGCGTGAAACGCGCAGCGGCTTCACGCCGCACGACCAAACATAAGAGACGGGGTTCAAATAATCGCCGTGCAACCCGCGAAGCGCGTCACATTCCGCGGCTCAACTTGTCCGCCGCGTCGCCGACAACCTGATCAGGACGCGGGCTGCGAAGCGCGCGTCGATGAATCGCTGGCAGCAGCACGCGGGCTCGTGCACCGACCGACGGTACTCCTCTCTCGCAAGTGCTCGTGTGCTGCCGCCGGCCCCATAACAAACGGGAACGCCGGAATGAACAAGATGAAGGTCCTGACGGTAGATGGCTCGCGGTCCGGCACGACCGGCCTGCTGAACGCCGTCGCGCTGCTCGCGCTCGTACTGCTGCTGTCCGCCTGCGGCGGCGGTGGCGGTGGCGGATCGTCGGCGCCGACTTCGGGCCAGGCCTCTTCCTCCTCCGGCAACTCCGCGCCCGTGACGGTGACGCCGCCGGCGAGCGCCGCGTCGGACGCCGATTCCGCCGACCTCGAGCTCGCCGGCCGGCTCTACGATGGTGATGCGCGCACGCCCGAAGGCTTCGACGTCGAATCGCGTCCCGCGAACGTGGCCGGCACGATATCCACGCGCCATCTGCGCAATACGGATCTGGCCACCGGCCCGCAGGCCATCACGCCGGTGTTCGAGGTGTGCACCAATGACATGGCGCAGGCCATCGACTGGTCGGAACGCCAGGCCACCTGGCAGGGCCAGTATTCGGATCTCGTCGAAGTGAAGTCCGACGATCGCATGTTCGAGATCGTGCGCGTGCCGCGCGCCGACGTCAGCGCCATGCTGCGGCACCGCGTGTTCCGCTGCGATTACCTCGACCGCTCCGGCAGCGACCTGCGCGCCGACGATGGCTCGGCCGGCAGCATGAACCAGCGCCCGCTGACCGCGGCCGAGCTCGACAAGCTGGCCGAGTACCTGTGGCAGTTCACGGTGTTCAACAATTCGGAATATGCCGTGGAAAGCAGCTCGACCACCACGAACGGCAACACCATCGTGCAGACCATCCGCATGGGGCAGATGATCCGCGGCACCGCCGGCAGTTGCGACACGGTGAAGATCATCGACTGGACGCACACCATGGACGCGACCGACGGCTCGCTGACGCGCACGCTGTCGGACGTGCGCTCGTTCCAGGTGAAGTCCACCGCGGGCGGCATCGAGAGCTGCCGCGGCTGATCGCGCGCGACGCGCGGCGGACCGGCTGCGCCGCATCCGCGGCTAGAGATCCTGTGCGAGCTTCTTCAGGTAGGTCCTGAACGTGTTCTTGAGTTCCTTGTGCGCCAGCGCGTATTCCACGTTGGCCTGCAGGTAGCCGAGCTTGCTGCCGCAATCGAAACGCTTGCCCTGGAAGTTGTACGCGTAGACCGGCTCCTCCTTCATGAGCCGCGCGATGCCATCGGTGAGCTGGATCTCGCCGCCCGCGCCCTCGCCGATCTGCTCCAGGTGCGTGAATACGCGCGGTGTCAGCAGGTAGCGCCCGACCACCGCGAGGTTCGACGGCGCCTTGTCGGGCTTGGGCTTCTCGACGATCTGCTCGATGCGATACAGGTCGCCCTGCTTGCCCCCGGTCTTGACGATGCCGTACTTGTCGGTCTGGTCGCGCGGCACGGTCTCGGTCGCGACGATGCTGCCGTCGACGAAGCGGTCCGCCATCTGCCTGAGGCAACCCTCCTTGGCGTCGATGAGATCGTCCGCCAGGTGCACGAAGAACGGCGCGTCGCCGATCGCCGGCTTGGCGCAGAGCACCGCATGGCCGAGACCGAGCGGCGCCGGCTGGCGGATGTAGATGCAGGCCGCGTAGGACGGC
>DASTHJ010000195.1:0-5903 GCA_035718265.1 Steroidobacteraceae bacterium
CTGAAGCGCGACACGTACACCAAGCCCAACTACGGCATCACCTTCCTGTGGTATCCGGCGATGAACGTCGACTTCTGGCTGAGCTTCTCGCCACGCGTGCAGAACATCGTCTTCGAGGACCAGCGCGAGCTGTACAACGACGAGGCCTCGAGCTTCGTGCTCGGGCTGGAGTTCAACTTCTAGGCGGCCCCGGGCAGGAGAGCGGATATGACCAGCTTCATGTGGCGCGTGCTCGGCGGCACGCTGCTCGCGGCGCTGATGAGCGGATGCGCCAACACGCCGCGCGGAGCCATGGGGATTCCCTGGTGGCCGCAGGGTCCGGGCGACCCCCCGGAGGAAGCACGCTGCGCCGAGCCGGCGACCGCGACACCTTGCCGCGTGCCGGACGCTTCGCACCCTGGACATGGACAGGAGGATTCACCATGACACGTCCCCACGATGCGACGAGGCGCTGGTTCCTGCGGCTCACGGCCGCGGCGGCGCTGACTCCGGCCGCCGCCTCATTGCTGCAGAGTCGATCTGCCGCGGCGGCCGAACCCCGGCAGCTGGACGAGGCCGATCCCGCCGCGGCAGCGCTGGGCTATCGCCAGGACTCGACGCAGGTGGACCGCAAGAAATATCCGCAGCACTCCCCCACGCAGGTCTGCGCGGGTTGCCGCTATTTCCAGGCGGCGCGTGATGCCGAGTGGGGACCCTGCGCGCTGTTCGTCGGCAAGGGCGCGGTACACGCCAGGGGCTGGTGCGCCGCGTACGCGGCGAAGTGAACCCGGATCGCACTCACCCCGGACGGCCATCCGCGCGCGGCCGGCACAGGATCGGCGCATACACCACCAGGAAGATGCCGAAGCTCGCCATCCAGGTGAGCGCCGCCACCTCGAGCGTCAGCAGATAGTGCGCCGGGAACAGCGCGACGCCGAAGGTGCGCAGCAGCGCGGTGAAGATGAGCAACAGGTAGGCAATGGATATCGCCCGCGCCACGACCAGCGGTCGGCCGGTATGCCCCAGCGCCACACGCGTCATCACGGCCAGGATCATGGACGCGATGGCGCCGGTGCCGAGCGCGTGCAGCCACTTCGAAGCCCACGCCGCATCGCCGAGCAGCGCGCAGGCCTTGAGCACCAGCCCCAGCGGCAGCCACGCGTACGCCACGTGCAGGATCCACAGGATGGGCTCGCCGCGCGTGCGGAAGCTGCGCCAGCCGCTGAGTCGCCCGGCGTGCGCCAGGGCGGCGAGTGCCGCCAGCGTGCCGCTCGCGACGCCATCGGGCGCGAACACGTCGACCAGCGCAATGGCGACCATGAGCCCGATGACGACGTACTCCAGCCAGGCGCGCGTCACCAAATTGGGCTCGCCGCCATGCCGGCGCAGCGCGTTGGCGGTGAACGACGGCACGATGCGACCGCCGATCACCGTGACCAGGATCAGCACGAAATCGATGGCGAGCCGCGCCGAATCGCCGGCGAGCGCGGCGTCCCCGCGCCGCAGGCTGGCGACGAACGCGGCATCGATGAGCCACAGCACGAGCAGCACCACGAGCAGCGGCAGATTGCGGTTGCCGGTTCGCAGGATGGGTGGCGCAAGCAAGGCGATCAGCCACGGCACCAGCGCCAGCTCCACGATCGCCAGTGACCAGAAGGGAATGTCGCCCGCCAGGCTCATGGCAATCCGGCCCGCGAGCCACAACACGATGGCGGTGATCAGCGGCGCACCCGCGAAGCCGCGGCCGCCAGTCCAGCTCGGTACGGCCGTCAGCAGGAATCCGGCGATCGCCGCCATCACGAAACCGTAGATCATCTCGTGCGCGTGCCAGTACATGGGCGGCAGCCCGCCGAACGACGCGCCGCCGTGTGCGAACCGGTACATCCACCACGGAATCATCACCAGCGCATAGGCGCCGCCGAACAGGAAGAACGGCCTGAATCCGTAGTTGAACAGCGCGAATCCGCGCGGCGAGTCCTGCATGGCGGCTCCTGAATACCTGATTTCCTGCCGCAACGATACGGCCAGTCCGTGCGCGCCGCCCTGATCCAGATCAGTCGCGCGGCGGCTAACTAGCAGCATCGGCAAAATCGATGGCAGGCGCCGATTTTTATCGTTTGTCTCGGCCGCCCGCGCTACCTACGCTCATTCCCGTACCCCATCGGGAGAGCCACCATGTCCCGCACCCGGATTCTCGCCAACCCCCTGCTTCAAACCCTGGTTCTGATGGCATTCGCCCTGGCTTCCACGGCCGTGCTGGCGGAAACCCCCACGGCCGAGCGCAGCGCCGTACTGCAGACCCGGATGGCTCTGCGCGACCTGTGGGTGGAACACGTGTTCTGGATCCGCAGCTACGTGTTCGCGACGCACGCGCGCGACCCGCTGCAGGAAAAGGCCGCCGAACAGGAAGTCGTCGCCAACGCGCGCGCGCTGGCCGCGAGCATCGAGCCGTTCTACGGCCAGGCCGCCACCGACGGGCTGTTCAAGCTGCTGGCCGGCCACTGGGACGCGGTTCGCAGCTACAACCAGGCGACGCTCGCGAAATCGCGGCACGCGCAGCAGCAGGCCACGACACGCATCGTGAACAACGCGCGCGAGATCGCCAGATTCCTCTCCGGGGCGAATCCCTACCTGCCGGAGGATGCGGTATTCGGGCTGTTGTCCTCCCACGGCGGACATCACATCGCGCAGATCGACGGCGTCGCCGCGCGCGATTTCCGCGCTGAAGCCGCGAACTGGCACGCGATGCGCCATCACATGCTGGTGATCTCGGACGCCATCGTCGATGCACTCGCCCGGCAGTTTCCCGGGCAATTCCAGGAGGCAGCATGAAGTCCGCACGCCATGGCCATGAAACTCCGCCGCACATCGAAGATCACGAACGCAAGTTGTCCGTTCCCGCCGAGGCACGGATCGCGGCCAACGACGAGACGCAGCAGCGGCAACGGGAGCACGAACCCGAACTGGGCCCGCTGTGGGTGATCGCCATCGCCATGGCCGCGTTCTTCCTGGTGACCGGACTGGTGGTCGCGCTCGGCTGATCGGGCGGCAAACGACCGCGCTACAGCAGCCAGTCGATGCGCAGCAGCGAGAGCACGCGGACCACGGCCCGGCGACGCAGGGATGCGTTCGGCTCACGCGCATGCACGACTTCACCGCCCGCGGTCTGCTCGATCCACTCGAGCCCGGAACGGCCGAGACGCACGCGGTAGGTTTCGCCAAGCAGCCGTACGTCGGTCAGCGCGTGCGTCACGACGGCCACCAGCCTGGGGCTGTCGATCACCAGGCCCATCTCGGTGTTCAGCCGCACCGAGCGCGCGTCGAAGTTGAACGAGCCGACGAACAATCGCTCGCCATCGACGCAGAACGCCTTGGCGTGCAGGCTGGACCCGGAGCTGCTCTCGCCGGCCCGCGACGCGCGGCGCGCGAACACGGCCTGCCGCTTCATCTCGTAGAGCAACACGCCGGCGCGCAACAGCGCCTTGCGATAGCCGGCGTAGCCGGCATGCACCGCCGCGACGTCGGTGGCCTCGAGCGAGTTCGTGAGCACGGTGATCCGCACGCCGCGACGCGCGAGCCCGAGCAGCAGGCGCATGCCGCGGCGCGTCGGCACGAAATACGCCGAGATCAGCAGCAGCTCGCGCTGCGGCGTGCCCAGCATGCGCCTCAGCCTGCGCATCAGCAGCTTGCGCCTGCCGGCCAGGCCGAGCCCTTTCAACGGCGGATCGCTCACCAGCGTCGCCCGCACCCATTCGAGCGGCAAAGTTCCGGCGCGCAGCTCCTGCGCGAAGCGCGACGCCGCGGCGCTTTCGGCGAATGCACGCGCCTGGGGACTCTGCACATTGCGTTGCGCCGCGTCGAACACCGCCTGGCATGATTCGGCCGGGATCGCGGCAACCACACGTCTGGCCGGCATCGCCGACCGGCTGGTCCAGTAGCGTTCGAAGTCGCGCGCCACCCGGCCGACCACCTCGCCCGTCACGAACACGTCGAGATCGATGAATGCCATCTCCGGATGCGCGCCGAAATACTCGTCGCCGACATTGCGGCCGCCGACGATGCTCGTGGCGCCGTCGACGGTCAGCGCCTTGTTGTGCATGCGGCGGTTGAGCCGCGCGAAGTCGCCCAGCAGTCCGAGCCAGCGCCAGCGGCGATGCCGGTGCGCATTGAACAGCCTGACTTCGAAATTCGGGCGCGCATCGTGCGCGGCCAGCAGCGGGTCGAGCCCGGCCGTGTTGTGGTCGTCGAGCAGCAGGCGCACGCGCACGCCGCGGTCGGCCGCGCGGCGCAGCGCATCGAGCAGCCAGCCGCCCGACACGTCGTTGCGCCAGATGTAGCACTGGCAGTCGATGCTCTGCCGCGCGTTCTCGATCAGGTGCGCGCGTGCCGCGAAGGCGTCGCGGCCGTCGGCCAGCAGCGCCACGCCGGACCGGCCGGCAGCCGCCTGTGTCAGCGGCGTGGTGTCATTGGCAATGGACACGTCTATTCATGTCGTAGCGCATCGATCGGCGCCAGGTTCGCGGCGCGGCGCGCCGGCAGCATGCCGAACAGCATGCCGACCAGCGCGGAAAATCCCGTCGCCCCGAGCACGGCCCACCACGGCACGGCCGGCGGCGGAAAGTGCGGGATCATCTTCGCCGCCACCACGCCGAGCAGCCAGCCGACTCCGATGCCGATGATGCCACCGATCACGGCGAGCACCATGGCCTCGATCAGGAACTGCATCAGGATGAAACTGCGCGGCGCGCCCAGCGCCTTGGCGATGCCGATCTCGCGCGTCCGCTCGGTGACGGACACCAGCATGATGTTCATGATGCCGACGCCGCCGACCAGCAGTGAAATGCCGACCACCGCCGAGATGACCAGCGTGATGGTCCCCGACACGCGCTGGATGGTCTCGGTGAGCGATTGCGAGGTCTGCACCTTGAAGTCGTCGCGATCCTGCGGGCCGATCCTGTGCGCGTGCCGCAGCAGCGCCGTGATGCGGCTGGTGACGTCGTTGACGGCGTCCTGGTCGTCGACCGTGAGCAGGATGCTCAGGTCGGGCTCGTTGTTCGTCCCGGCAAGCGCCCGGCCCGTCTGGAACGGGATCACCACGTAGTTGTCCATGCTCTGGCCGAACATCTCGCCGCGCGCTTCCATGAGCCCGACCACCTTGAACCACTCGCCGCCCACCTGGATGAAGCTGCCGAGCGAGTCCTCGGGCAGCTTGAGATCCACGCGCGCCTTGTCGCCGAGCACGACCACGCGGCGCCGCGACTCGTTGTCGCTGTCGGTGACGAAGCGGCCGACGCGCGGATAGGACTGGTTGGCGAGCTGGAACCAGCTCGTGGTCGCGAACACCTGCGCGGTGCTGGTGTTGCTGCCATTGCGCACGCCGCCGGGCAGGTTGAGACCCGACATCGGCGTGACGTTGCTGATGCCGGCGATGCGGTATCGCACCAGGTCGAGGTCTGCGACCGTGAGCCGGTTCCACTTGCCGATCAGCCAGTCTTCGCGCGAGGTGTACGAGTGGACCTGCAGCGCGTTGCCGCCGAAGCCCTGGAACTCGTCCATGACGGAGCGCGTGAGACCCTGCAGCAGCGAGACGATGCAGATCACCGAGGCCACGCCGATGATGACGCCGAGCATGGTGAGGAAGCTGCGCATGCCGTGCGAGCGGATGCTGGCGAGCGCGGACCGCAGGCATTCCTGCATGGCATACAGGAAGGCCTGCAGGCGATTGCCCTCGTCGATGGGCGCCTGCTCCGGCGCGTCGATGCGCGGGCTGCTCATGCAGCCGCCTGCGCGCGATCTTCGACGATGCGTCCATCGTGCAGCCGCACGACGCGATGGCAATGCGCGGCGATCGCCGCGTCGTGCGTGACGATCACGATGGTCATGCCGTCGCGATGCAGGTCGCCGAACAATCCCATGATCTCGCG
>DASTHJ010000196.1:0-4884 GCA_035718265.1 Steroidobacteraceae bacterium
CAACGCGCAATTCGCGTGGAGGCACGGCAAGTTGCTGAGCACGCTGTACGGCACCAACCTGACCGACCAGCACTACACCGCCGCGCTGAACTCCGGCCTGCGTTTCGCGGGGCCGCCGCGGCAGTTCGGGCTGCGCGTGGCCACCACGTTCTGACGTGCAGGTGACATCCGCATGGCGGCCGAGCGCGCGGGCCTGGTTCGTCCTGGGCGTGCTGTGCTTCGTCTACGTCATCAACTTCCTCGACCGGCAGCTGCTGTCGATCCTCGCCAAGCCCATCCAGGACGAACTCGGCGTGACCGACGGGCAGCTCGGCCGGATCGGCGGGCTGTACTTCGCGCTGTTCTACTGCGTGCTGGCGATCCCGGTGGGCTGGATCGCCGACCGCACCAACCGCGTGCGGCTGCTGTCGGTTGCCTGCGCGCTGTGGAGCGCGGCCACCATGGCCTGTGGCATGGCGACCAACTACCCGCAGCTTGCATTCGCGCGGATGGCGGTGGGCGTGGGCGAGGCCGGCGGTGTGCCGCCGTCGTACGCCATCATCTCCGACTACTTCCCGCCGGGCACGCGCGGCACGGCGTTGAGCATCTACAACCTGGGGCCGCCGATCGGCATGGCGCTGGGCGTGGCGTTCGGCGCCTCGATCGCCGCCGCGTGGAGCTGGCGCGCGGCCTTCCTGTATCTCGGCGCCGTCGGCATCGTCACGGCGCTGATCGTGTGGGTGTTCGTGCGCGAGCCGGTGCGCGGCGGGCTGGACGCGCCGCGCGCGGGCGCGCCGGCGGGCGCCGCCGAGCCGGACGCGCCGTTCTGGCCCACCTGCCGCATGTTCTTCTCGCGGCCGGTGCTGCTGCGGCTGTCGATCGCCACCGGCGTCACCCAGGTCATGACCTACGCCACGCTGAACTTCACCACGCTGCTGCTGATGCGCGAGAAGGGCATGACGCTGCCCGAGGTCGCGGTGTGGTACGCGCTGGTGGTGGGCATCGCGGTGAGCGCCGGCATGTACACCTCGGGCCGGCTGATCGACCACTTCGCGCCGCGCTCGAAGAGCGCCTACGCCTATCTACCCGCCGCGGCGCTGGCGCTCGCCATTCCGTTCTTCACCGGCTTCGTCTGGGCGCCGGGCTGGAGACTGGCGCTGGTGTTCCTGGCCGTGCCCATGTTCCTGAATTACTTCTATCTTTCGACCGCGGTCGCGCTGGTGCAGGAGGAAGTGCGCCCCAACGAGCGCGTGCTGGCCGGCGCCCTGCTGCTGCTGGTCATGAACCTGATGGGCCTGGGAATCGGCCCGACGATGCTCGGCGCGATCAGCGACTGGCTGCGACCGGCGCATCCGGAGCATTCGCTGCAACTCGCCTTCTATACGCTGGTGCCCGTCTACGTACTCGCCGCGCTGTGCTTCCTGTGGCTGGCGCGCGCGATCCGGCAGGAGGCCGGCGCGACACCAGGAGGACCGTCATGAACCGCATTGCCCTGTTCACGCTGTGTGTCGCCATGTTCACCAATCTGCCGGCGGGCGCCGCCGGGTCTGCGCCCGTGGTCTCGACGGCGGGCGGCAAGCTTGCCGGCACCGCCGCCGGCGAACTGCACGTCTTCAAGGGAATTCCATACGCCCAGCCGCCGGTCGGCGCATTGCGCTGGAAGCCGCCGCTGCCTGCCGCGAAGTGGACGGGCACGCGCGATGCCACGCAATTCGGCGCGGCCTGCATCCAGCCGAAGGGCAGGCCGGAGAGCATCTACTTCTGGAACCTTCCCAAGGTCAGCGAGGACTGCCTGTACCTGAACGTCTGGGCGCCGGCGAAAGCCAGCCAGGCACCGGTGTTCTTCTGGATCCACGGCGGCGCGCTGAGCGGTGGCTCGGGCAGCGAGCCGATGTACGACGGCACCGCGCTCGCCGAGCGCGGCATCGTCGTCGTGACCATCAACTACCGCATGGGCCCGCTCGGGTTCCTGGTGCATCCGGCGCTGAGCGCCGAGTCACGGCGCAACGTCTCGGGCAACTACGGCCTGCTCGACCAGATCGCGGCGCTGCAATGGGTGAAGCGCAACATCGCATCGTTCGGTGGCGATCCGGCGAACGTGACCATCGCCGGCGAATCGGCGGGCGGGCTGAGCGTGATGTACCTGATGGCGGCGCCCAGCGCGCGCGGGTTGTTCGCCAAGGCCGTCGCGCAGAGCGCCTACATGGTGTCCGCGCAGGAGTTGCGCGCAACGACGCATGGCGGCTTCTCCGGCGAGGCCATCGGCGTATGGCTGGCGGAGAAGCTAGGCGCCAGCGATCTCGCCGGGCTGCGCTCCATGGACGCGCAGAAGATCACCGACGTCGCGGCCGCCAACGGCTTCTTCCCGTTCTTCGTGATCGACGGCCGCATCCTGCCGCGCCAGGTGGTGGAGGTGTTCGATCGCGGCGAGCAGGCCAAGGTGCCCATGCTCGCGGGCTTCAACAGCGGCGAGATCCGCTCGCTGCGCGTGCTCGCGCCGCCCGTGCCCGCCGACGCCGCGACCTATGAAAAGGAGATCCGCGAACGCTACAAGGATCTCGCCGGTGAGTTCCTGCGGCTCTACCCGGCCAGCGACCTGCAGGAGAGCATCTGGGCGACGACGCGCGACGCATTGTACGGCTGGACCGCCGAGCGACTGGTGCGCGCGCAGACCACGGCCGGCGCACCTTCTTATCTCTACCTGTTCGATCACGGTTATCCCGCCGCCGACGAGAAGGGCCTGCATGCCTTCCACGCCAGCGAGCTGCCCTACATGTTCGGCACCGCCGAACGCACGTCGACCAACTGGCCGCGGATTCCGGACACCCAGGCGGAAGCGGATCTTGCGAACGCCATGCTCGACTACTGGGCGTCGTTCGCGCGCACCGGCACGCCAGCCGCCGCGGGAAATCCCGCCTGGCCGGCGTATGGCAGCGAGCGCAACTACATGCGCTTCGGCGACAAGCCCGAGCCCGCAAAGCACGTGATGCCCGGCATGTTCGAGTTCAACGAGCGGGTGGTCTGCCGCCGACGCGCCGCGGGCGGCATTCCCTGGAACTGGAACGTCGGACTCGCCTCGCCACCCTTGCCTCCCGAGGCGTCGCAATGCCGATGAACGACGGCGCGATGCAGCCGTACTCGCTGACCCTCGACAAGTTCCTGGAACACGCCGCCAAGTGGCATCCGCACGCCGAGGTGGTGACCCGGTACGAGGACGGTCGCGTCGATCGCGTGGGTTACGCCGAGCTGTATCGCCGCTGCCGCAAGCTGTCCGTGGTGCTCGAGGGCCTCGGGGTCCGCGGCGGCGATCGCGTGGCCACGCTCGCCTGGAACACGCGCGCACACATGGAGGTCGGCTACGCGGCGATGGGCATGGGCGCGGTGTATTGCTCGCTGAACGTGCGGCTCACGGGAGCGCACCTGGCGGCCATGGTCGTGAAAGCCGGCGCGCGCATCCTGGTGGCGAGCGCGGACCTGCTGCCGCTGGCGCGCGAAGTCGCCGCCGGCGCGCCTTGCGTCGAGCACATCGCCGTCATCGATGGCCCGCCCGATGCGGCCGGCGCACGTGGCCATCCGGAGGTCCCGGCGCTCGAGGCGTTGCTCGCGCGCACGCGCAGCGAGATGGCCTGGGGGGATTTTCCGGAGACCACGCCCTGCGGGCTGTGCTTCACCTCCGGCACCACCGGCTCGCCCAAGGGCGTGATGTACACGCACCGTTCGAGCTACCTGCACACGCTGCGCGTGCTGCAGGCGGATGTCATGGCCATCACCGCGCGCGACAGCGTGCTCGCCGTCGTGCCGATGTTCCATGCCAATGCCTGGGGCATGCCCGTGGCCGCGCCCGCCGTCGGCGCGAAGCTGGTGCTCGCCGGCCGGCACATCGACGGCGCGAGCCTCGCGGCGCTGATCCAGGGCGAGGGCGTGACGGTCGGCGTCGGCATCGCCACCGTGTGGCTCGGGCTGGTCGAACACATGGATGCCGTGGGCGGCGAATTGCCGACGCTGGAACGCATCATCGTGGGCGGCGCGCCGCTGCCGCCGGCGTTGATGGAGCGCATCGAGCAGCGGCTCGGCGTGCAGATCCAGACGAGCTGGGGCATGACGGAGCTGTCGC
This sequence comes from Steroidobacteraceae bacterium, assembly GCA_035718265.1. Taxonomy (GTDB): domain Bacteria; phylum Pseudomonadota; class Gammaproteobacteria; order Steroidobacterales; family Steroidobacteraceae; genus CADEED01. Next base: position 4,094 of record DASTHJ010000196.1, read on the forward strand.
CGTCCGGCACGGTGGCGTCGCGCGAGGGCGGGTCGCATTCGGCACATCTTTCGGGCCGGCCCGCCGTGGGTGTCGACCTGCTGTTGACCGATGCCGAAGGTCGCCCGCTGCCGCAGCAGCGCGGTGTCGAAGGCCATCTGCGCGTGCGCGGCGCGTCGGTCATCGAGCGGTATTACGGCGAGGAGGATCCGGCCACGGACGCCGACGGCTGGCTGCCCACCGGCGACCTGGCGCGCATCGACGCGGAGGGCAACCTGATCATCACCGGGCGCGCCAAGGACCTGATCAAGTCCGGCGGGGAGTGGATCAACCCGGCCGAGATCGAGGCGGTGGTTAGCGCGCATCCACAGGTGTCGCTGGCCGCGGTCATCGGCCGGCAGCACCTCAAGTGGGGCGAGCGGCCCGTGCTGCTGGTCCAGGTCCGCGGCACCGAGCCGATCAGCGACGAGGACCTGCTGGCGCCGCTGCGCGGCAAGGTCGAGCCGTGGTGGATCCCGGACGAGGTCATCCGCGTGGAGAACATGCATCTGTCGCCGACGGGTAAAATCGACAAGGTCCGTCTGAGGCAGGAATATGGCCAAGCGTAAACGTCGTCCGTCCACCAAGGTGCAGCAGCGCGCCGAGAAGATGGAGCAGATCCTCGACGCGGCCGAATACCTGTTCTCCAAGCACGGCCTGTACGGCGTGACGCTCAAGGACGTGGCCAAGCGCGTCAAGGTGCATCACACGCTGCTCAACTACTACTTCGTCGACAAGAAGAAGCTGTTCGACGCGGTGTGCGCGCGGCGCGC
>DASTHJ010000197.1:0-18827 GCA_035718265.1 Steroidobacteraceae bacterium
CGCGCGACGCGACGCGCAAGGCCATGGACCAGATCACCAGTCCGATCATCGCGATCTCCGTGGTGCTGGCCGCGGTGTTCATTCCGAGCGCGATGCAGTCCGGGTCGGTGGGCGTCATCTACCGGCAGTTCGCCATGACCATCGCCGTGTCGATGCTGTTCTCGGCGTTCCTGGCGCTGTCGCTGACGCCGGCACTGTGCGCCACGCTGCTGCGGCCCGAGCACCTGAAGGAGAACCGCTTCTTCAGGATGTTCAACCGCGCCTTTGAATGGTCGCAGAGCCATTACCTGACGACCGTGCGCTTCGGGCTGCGGCACAAGGCCTGGTGGCTGGCCGGGTTCGGCGCGCTCGCCATCCTCGGCGTGTTCGTGTTCTTCAAGGTGCCGGGCAGCTTCGTGCCGGAAGAGGACCAGGGCTATGCACTCGGCATCGTGCAGCTGCCGCCGGGCTCCACCGTGACGCGCACGCGTGAGGTCATGCGGCGCGTCGGCCAGAAGCTGCGCCAGTCGCCGTCGGTGGATTCGGTGTTCGAGGTCGCGGGTTTCAGTTTCTCCGGCAGCGACGAGAGCTCCGGCATCTTCTTCATCCGCCTCAAGGACCTCGAGCATCGCAAGGAGTCGGTCACCGACTTCATCGGCTGGGCATTCGGCAACATCTCGGGGCAGGAGCGTGACGGGTCGGTGTTCTTCGTGAACATGCCGGTGATCCAGGGCCTGTCCGACTTCGGTGGTTTCGAGCTGTGGCTCGAGGACCGTGCCGGCAAGGGCACCGATGCGCTGATCGCCGCGCAGAACCAGCTGGTTGCGAAGGCCTCGCAAAGCCCGGTGGTGCAGGGCGTGCGCTACAACGGCATCGCGCCCGCGCCGCGGCTGGAGCTGAAGCTCGACCGCGCGCAGGCGCAGTCCATGGGGCTGGCCATCGACGACGTGTACAACGCCATCCAGATCATGCTGGCGCCGGTTTACGTCAACGACTTCTACTACCAGGGTCGCGTGCTGCGCGTGCAGATCCAGGCCGACGCGCCGTTCCGCATGAGCGAGAGTGCACTCAGCCGCTTCTACCTGCCCACGCGCGCGTCGGCCGACAATGCCTTCCTGCCGCAGGGCGAGACCACCAGCGACGGCATGGTGCCGCTGGCGTCGGTGGTCTCCTCGAAGTGGGTGATCGCGCCGCCGACGCTGCAGCGCTTCAATGGCTTCGCCGCGATGCAGATCGTCGGTTCGAACAACGTCTCCGCGGGTTACAGCTCCGGCGATGCGATGCAGGAAATGTCGCGGATCGTCTCGCAGGAGCTGCCGCCGGGCTTCGGGCTGGACTGGGCCGGCCAGTCGTTGCAGGAGATCCGCGCCGGCGCCGAGGCGCCGCTGCTGTTCGGTCTTTCGATCCTGGTCGTGTTCCTGTGCCTCGCGGCGCTGTACGAGAGCTGGGTGACGCCGATCGCGGTGCTGCTGCTGGTGCCGGTCGGCATCATCGGCGCGATCCTCGCGGCCTTCTTCACGGGCCAGTCGGACGACGTGTTCTTCAAGATCGGCCTGATCACCATCATCGGCCTGGCCGCCAAGAACGCCATCCTGATCGTGGAGTTCGCGCTGCTCGCGCAACAGCGTGGCATGCCGCTGTTCGAGGCCGTCATGGAGGCGGCGCGACTGCGGCTCCGTCCGATCCTGATGACGTCCTTCGCCTTCATCCTGGGCGTCATGCCGCTGGTGTTCTCGAGTGGCGCCGGCGCGAATGCGCGTCGCGCCATCGGTACCGGCGTCGCCGGCGGCATGTTGTCCGCGGCCATCCTCGGCGTGATGCTGGCGCCGGTGTTCTACGTGACGGTGCGCCGCCTGGTCGGTGACAAGCTGGACATGAACGGCAAATGAACGGCGTCTGAACGCCGGGCAATGCCTTGCGCCTTGAAAGACATCGCCGCGGCGATATACACCTGGGCACGGTTCCCGGAACCTGCGGAGCTGGGAACTCGACTCACAACCCGAGGGTCGAATTTCGCACGAGGTGTCTATGAAGTACTCACTGGTTGCAACATTACTTGCCGCGGCTTCGCTCGCCGGCTGCGCCAGTACCCTGGCGAGGATCAATGGTCCGAAGCTGGACTACACGGAATACGCGGGTGAGCCGGTCAAATCCTTCTACCTGCAGAACTTCGACGGCTGGACGCCGGTGTCGAAGGATCAGCTCGTGGTGTGGTCGGGCATCAACAAGGCCTATCTGATCAAGGTGGTCGGCTACTGCCCGGACCTGCAGTTCGCGCACGCCATCGGGCTGACGTCGACGGCGAACACCGTCGACAAGTTCGAGAAGGTGATCGTCGGCCGCGACCGTTGCCTGATCAACGAGATCCGTCCGGTCGACACGAAGCAGATGAAGGAAGACCGCAAGCTGCTGCGCGAGCAGATGAAGAAGGCGGAATCCTGAACGAAATTGGGGACAGTCCCCGTTTCCTGGAAACGGGGACAGTCACCGACACTGCCGCGCTCATCTCGCCAGCAGCGGGGTCAGCATCATCACCAGTCCCACGAGGCTCACGACCCAGATCAGCGTGCGCACGCCCGTGATCCCCGCAAGATAGGCCGGCACGTACAACACGCGCGCGACCAGGAACACCGTCGCGCCGGTCAGCGCCAGGTCGCCCGTCCCCACGATCAGGTTCAGCAGCGCCAGCGCGAGGAATACCGGCAGCGCCTCGTGCATGTTGGCGAGCGCGCGTTCGGCGCGGCCACCCACCCGGGTCTGCGGCGGCGGGTCGTCGCGCGGCCCGAGGGCCGAGACCAGCTTCCTGCCGGCCCCCGGGCCGCTCATGTAGCGGAAGCAGGCCGGAAGCAGGGTTTGCAACACGAACAACGCCAACACCAGCAGGATCAAGATAACCATCGGAAACCTCCGTCGGGTGGTCAGGACATTAACTGCGTCGCAAAAACATGCCCGTAGGCTGCCACCGGGGCCGGGCGACGTAAAATCGGCCGCATGCAGCCGAGGCACTGGTTAGTTCTAGCAGCCCTGGGATGGCTGGTCGCCTGTGGTTCCCGCGAGCCGCCACCGGCCCCGACGCGCGAGGACTGGGTGCTCCAGTCGCGCGTGGTGTTCTTCGAGGCGGACCGCAAGACGCAGCGGCCCGCGCCCAAGGAAGACCTGCGGCTGTGGGTGCCATACGTGGTCGGCGACCTGTACGGCGCGCCGAACGCGGGCGAGCTCGCGCCGGTGGCGCTGAAGCCCGATCTCAGCTTCACGCTCGACCTGAACAAGAGCCACGAGAAGCTGGCGCTGGCACTGGTGCCCACCGACTTCTCGCAGAAGTGGATGTCGATCGAACCGGCCACGGCGCGCGTCGCGCGCCTGTCGCCGTTCGTGTTGCCCGCGGATGGCATCGTGCCCGTGGGCCTGTGCGAGTGGTTAGACGTCGACACCGGCGACAAGCTCATGCTGGTGTATTTCGACCGGCCGGCGCGCATCCGCGGCGAGATCGTCTACGAAGGCCGCAGCCTGCGCTTCGACATCGAGGCCAGGCAGGCGGGCTATGTCTGGATCCGCCAGCCCGAGGGCAGCGGCGAATACCGCATGGCGCCCTGGCCCGGACACGTGCTGCTCGCCGTAATGCCCCGCTGAAAAATGGGGACATTCCCCATTTCCTAGCAAACGGGGACGGACCCGTGCAGGCGGGGTCCCCGTTCGCTTCCATGCCAGTGCTGCCATCGGATGTGATCCCGCATGCGGGGAATATCCCCGGTTTTCTGCTATTTTCGTCCGGCGGACCCATCCGTTACACGAGAGCGAACATGCAACGAAACGTCTTCGTGGCGATCACGGCGATTGCCGCGTCAGCCACTTTCCTCGGGGGTTGCGGGAAGAAAGAAGAAGCTCCCCCGGCGCCCGCCGCCGCGGCCGAGCCCGCCAGGCCTGCGGGCGCCGATCCCGCCCAGTTCCTCACGCAGCCGCTGGACATCGAGATCTACAGCGCCGACCCGTCGGCGCACGTGTTCAACGGCAAGATCTACATCTATCCGTCGCACGACTACGAGTCCGGCAGCCCGCGCGACAGCCTCGGCGGCCAGTACGACATGAAGGACTACCAGGTGTTGTCGATGGACAGCATCGACGGTCCCGTGACCGTCCACGACGTCGCGCTCGACATCAAGGACGTGCCCTGGGCGAGCGAGATGATGTGGGCGCCGGACGCCGCCGAGAAGGATGGCAAGTACTACTTCTACTTTCCCGTGAAGGACAAGCAGGGCGCGTTCCGCATCGGCGCGGCCGTCGGCGACAAACCCGAAGGTCCCTTCAAGGCCCAGCCCGAGGCCATGAAGAACAGCTTCAGCATGGACCCCGCCGTGTTCCAGGACGACGACGGCAAGTACTACATGTACTTCGGCGGTCTGTGGGGCGGCCAGTTGCAGAGGTGGAAGTCGGGCAAGTACGACGCCACCGACGAGTCACAGCCGCCGGATGACCAGCCCGCGCTGTCCCCGAAGGTGGCGCGCCTCGACAAGACCATGCTGGAGTTCGCCGAGAAGCCGAAGGATCTCGCGATCCTCGACGAGAACGGCAAGCCCATCCTCTCGGGCGACCACGCGCGCCGCTTCTTCGAGGCCTCGTGGATGCACAAGCACGACGGCAACTACTACTTCTCGTACTCGACCGGTGACACGCACACGATCTCGTACGCGATGGGCAAGTCGCCGTACGGTCCGTTCACCTACAAGGGCGTGATCCTGTACCCGGTGCTCGGCTGGACCAACCACCACTCCATCGTCGAGATCGACGGCAAGACCTGGATCTTCTATCACGACTCGCAGCGCTCGAATGGCCGCAACCATCTGCGCAACGTGAAGAAGCCCGTGGAGATCACCTACAACGAGGACGGCACGATCCAGCCCATCGATCCGTACTTCGGTGACGATGTCCCGGCGCCGGCGGCGGGCGCCGCCCCGGCCGACACCACCGCGCCGGCCGGCAACTGAGGGTTGCCTCGAAGCACGCGGAACAAGGGCGGCGCAAGCCGCCCTTTTTCCCGGGCTTCACGATCCCGGGCGCGGAATGGGCTTATCATCCGCCCCGATGAATACCGCGGTCGATCCCACTTCGGTCACGCCATCGCTGACGCGCCGGCGCCGGACTTTCTTCGCGCCGCTGTGGTTGTTAGCCTGGCTCGGCATCCTGGTGGTCGTCGCCGCGTTCGTCTACTGGAACTCCGCCACCACGACGACCGTCGTGCTGGTGCGTCACGCCGAGAAGCAGGCGGGTGCGATCGAGGATGCGCCGCTGTCGCCGCAGGGCGAGCAACGCGCCACGCACCTCGCGCAGATGTTCGGCGACGCCGAGTCCTTCGGTCGCGTGCAGCAGATCTACGTGACCGACACCCGGCGTTCGCAGCAGACCGCGGCAGCCCTCGCGCAGCGGCTGAACCTGCGACCGACGATCGTCGCGGGCAAGCCATCGGCGAGCGAGCTCGCGCACCGCGTCCTGCGCGAGAATCGCGGCGGCCTGGCCATCGTCGTCGGGCACGCCAACACCGTGCCTGCGCTGGTCGCGAAGCTCAGCGGCGCCGACGAGGTGCCCGCCATGGGCGGCGAGGAGTACGACACGCTGTACGTGGTCACCGTGCCGACCATCGGCCGGGCATCGGTGCTGCGCATGAAGTATTGAAATGGTGGAGCGGAAGGGGATCGAACCCTCGACCTTCGCATTGCGAACGCGACGCTCTCCCAGCTGAGCTACCGCCCCACACCTGTGCAGACCCGGGCAGAGACCCGGAAGGCGCGCGATTCTATCAGGGAGGCCGGCCCCGGCAAGCGCTAAGATACCGCTCCATGCTGGAACCCGAGCAGAAAGCGCCGGAATTCACGCTGCCGGACCAGAATGGTCACGACATCTCGCTGACCAGCCTGCTCAAGGACGGGCCGGCCATACTTTATTTCTACCCGGCGGATTTCACGCCCGGCTGTACGCGCGAGGCCTGCTCCATCCGCGACCTGCACCGCGAGATCGGCCGTGCGGGGCTCACGGTCGCCGGCATCAGCCCGCAAAGCCCGGACTCCCACAAGCGCTTCCGCGAGAAGTACCAGCTGCCGTTCACGCTGCTCTCGGACGAGAAGAAGGAAGTCATCCGGATGTTCGGCGTGAACGGTCCGCTCGGCTTCTGGGTGCAGCGCGTGACGTTCCTGATCGACCAGAACCGCATGGTCAAGGGGCGCGTCAAGGCGCATTTCTCGATCGCCGAGCACGAGGCCTTCATCCGCGACGCCGTCGCGATCCAGCGGCTGCCGGGGTGAGCGCTCACGGCAGGACGACGATCTTGCCGACCTGCTGATTCGATTCGAGGAAGCGGTGCGCCGCGACGATTTCCTCGAGCCGGAAGGTGCGCGCGATCACCGGCTTCAGCCGGCCCTCGGCCAGGCCGCGCAGGACCAGTTCCTTCGCGCGCGCGAACCGTTCCGGGTGATTCCAGATCGTCGAGGCCACCCAGCCGCGAATGCAGAGGTTCTTGAATGCCGCGGGCCAGTGAGGATGCATCGTCGGCTGGCCCGACAAGCCGCCGTAGATGAACAGCGTGCCGTCGACAGCCATGGCCTGCGCCAGCGTCTCGACGTAGGGACCGCCCACCGGGTCGAACACGATGCGCGCGCCCCGGCCGCCGGTGATTTTCATGACCTCATCCACCAGGTCGGTTTCCTCCGTGGCGATCACGTGCCGGGCGCCGTGGTCGAGCAGGGCCTGGCGCTTGTCGCCGCGGCGCGTCGCGGCGATCGGCGTCGCACCCGCCCAGTTCGCCAGCTGGATGACCGCGAGTCCCACGCTGCTCGAGGCGGCGCGGATGATCACGAAGTCGCCGACCGTGGCGTGCGTGATCTCGAGGATGGCCATGGCCGTGAGGAAAGCCATCCAGGTGGCGGCGGCCTCGGCGCTGCCGAGGTTCGGCGGCGTCGGCATGACGCTGCGCGCCGGCACGATCGCGTGCTCGGCATACACGCCGTACTCGCCGAGCCGGAAAGTCGGCAGCACGCAGACGCGATCGCCGACCTTGAAGTCGCGCACCTCGGCGCCGAGCGCCTCGACCACGCCGCAGGCTTCGTAGCCCATCGGCGCAGGCAGCCTGGGTTTCACCGGGTACTGCCCCGCGCGGAATGCGGCCTCGGAGCGGTTCAGGCCGATGGCTTCGATGCGAACGCGCACTTCGGCGGCGCCGGGCGCGTCCACGTCGCGCTCTTCGAGCCTCAGGACTTCGGGTCCGCCCAGTTCGTGGATGCGTACGACCTTGCTCATGCCCACCTCGCTGGCTGTCCATTGTCGTACGCGCAGCCGCGGTGTCTCGCATGGCAGGGAAAAGTGCGTGCCGGCCCTGTAAAATCCCGCGCGCGCGCCCCCGTAGCTCAGTGGATAGAGCGACCGCCTCCTAAGCGGTAGGTCGTCGGTTCAACTCCGGCCGGGGGCGCCATACGAGCTGCGGCATTTTTCAGGGACCCCTATGACCCGGACGATCGCCGGTCCTGACGGCAAGCCGCGCTGCCGCTGGTGTGCGGCGGCGCCGGAATTCCTGTCCTACCACGACACCGAGTGGGGCTTCCCGGTGGACGACGATCACCGCCTGTTCGAGAAGCTGAGCCTGGAAGGCTTTCAGTCCGGCCTGAGCTGGCGGACCATTCTCGCCAAGCGCGCGAACTTCCGCGCCGCATTCCACGACTTCGATTTCGACCGGATCGCGCGCTTTGGCGCGCGCGACGTGCGCCGGCTGCTTCGCGACGCGGGAATCGTGCGCCATCGCGGCAAGATCGAGGCCGTCATCAACAATGCGCGGCGCGCCCGTGAGCTCGTCGAGCGCGAGGGATCGCTCGCCGCGTTCATCTGGCGCTACGAGCCGGACGGCAGGCAGCCGGCGCGCCCGCAAACTGCCTCGACTTCCGCGGCTTCCATCGCCATGTCCAGGGATCTGAAGAAGCTGGGCTGGACGTTCGTCGGGCCGACGACGGTGTACGCTTTCATGCAAGCCATGGGCCTCATCAACGATCACGTCGAGGAGTGCGTGATCCGGCGCAAGGTCGACGCCGCGCGCAGGCGTTTCAGGCGACCGGGGCGGGCGTAAACGTCACCGGGTTCGCCATGCCCGAATCGTCTCACAGCCGAACGGCGCCGCCGGGCGCTTGTCCGGGCCTGCATGTCGCACCAGCCTTGACGCATTCATCCATGGGGCAAGGCACATGCAGATACTCGTCAATTCGAATCACAGCATCACCGGCACCGAAGCGCTGTCCGAGCGCGTCGAGGGCATGGTCGAAGGCGCGATCGGACGCTTCGCCGGCCGCATCACGCGCGTCGAAGTGCACCTGAACGACGTGAACGGCGCGAAGCATGGCGCCACCGACAAGCGCTGCATGCTGGAAGCGCGCGTCGGAGGCCTGAAGCCGATCGCGGTGACGCACCAGGACGAGAACATGCGCGAGGCCGTGAACGGCGCGGCGGAAAAGCTCGAGCGCGCGCTCGCCCATGCGCTCGAACGGCTCGACGAGACCGCGGGCCGGAAACCGCAGGACACCGAGATCGCGAGCGTGGCGACGCTCGAGCAACTGCAACCGGCGGAGCCGCGCAAGCGGCAGCAGGACTAGTTGTTGCCGGCTGGCGGGTACGGCGTGCCGTCCTTGTGCACGAATCCGCCGCCCGTGTTGGCGCTCATCACGTCGATGTCCGAGCAGGTGGTGAGATCTTCGATGTGCCGCGAGCCGACTTCGAGATAGCGCGCGGTCACCGGCGCCCGGTTGACCAGGTGATGGCCATCGCCCGTGTTCTTCGGGAACGCGGCACAGTCGCCGGCCCGTAGCACGGTCTCGCCGCCGTCCTCGATGAGCGTGAGCTCGCCCTCGATGACGTACACGAATTCGTCTTCGTGGCTGTGCCAGTGGCGCTGGCTCGACCAGCCGCCGGGCGCCAGTGTCATCAGGTTCACGCCGAAATCCTTCAAACCGCCGGCGTCACCGACGCGGCGGCGCGTGCGCGTGGCGCAAGGCGCGTCGAAGGGCGAGGGATACGGGCAGCCCTGGACGGCTGCCACGCGCGCGAGGTCGATCTTGGGCATGCGCGCACTGTAACCCTAGTTGGTCCACCACGCGACGAACTCGCGAAACTCGATGTAACCATCACCGGCCGTGTCCGCCGCCTCGAAGTCGAGCAGGCATTCCTCGCGCGAGACGTCGCCGTCCAGTGCTTCGAGCAGCGCATGGAATTCATCCGGGTCGATGAAGCCATCGCCGTTCAGGTCGCACAGCTCGAACACGCGGCGCGATTCGGCAATCTGCAGGTCGGTCGGTTTCGTCATGGCGCTTCCTCCACGAAGTTCCACGGTGACCAATCTAGGTGTGGCCTGCTTAAGCCCGCCTGAATGCGCCCGCGACGCAACCCGTTTGACAGATTCTTGCGGCCCTGCAGGCCAGCGGGTACGGTCGGCGCCATGCGTCAGGCCATGTTCATTCTTCACGCCCATCCGGATCGTCGCGGTCTGCATGAAATCACCGATTCGGTGCGCGGCTGGGTCGGCAAGCAGGGGATCGCGCAGGGCATGCTGACGCTGTTCTGCCGTCACACGTCGGCCTCGCTGCTGATCCAGGAAAACGCGGCGCGCGCGGTGCGCAGCGACCTCGAGAGATTCTTCGACGAGCTGGCGCCCGAGGGCGAGGATCTCTACGAGCACGACGACGAAGGGCCCGACGACATGCCGGCGCATCTGAAGACCGCGCTCACGCAGGTGCAGCTCAACGTGCCGGTGATGGACGGCCGGCTGATGCTCGGCACCTGGCAGGGCATCTATCTGTTCGAGCATCGCGCGCGTCCCTCGGCGCGCGAGATCGTGCTGCACCTGGCGGGCGAGTGAAGCAGCACATGCGGGCCAGTCGACGGGAGTTCGTGACGGGAGTGGGCGCCACGGCGCTGGCGCTGGGTGTCGCGCGTCATTCTCGCGCCGGCGTGCCTTCGGACGAAGCCTGGGCACGGGCCGCCGACATCGCGCGCAACGTGCGAGTGCCCGTCTTTGCCGACCGGGTGTTCGACATCACGAAGTACGGCGCGCGGCCCGATGGATCGACGCTGAACACGTCCGCCATTGCCACCGCCATTGCCGCGTGCGCGCGCGCCGGCGGCGGGCGGGTGCTCGTGCCCGCCGGCACGTTTTTCACGGGCGCGATCCATCTGCAGAGCAATGTCGAGTTGCACGTCGCCGAAGGCGCGACGCTCAAGTTCGATACCAGTCCGGCCAGCTATCCCATGGTGTTCACGCGCTGGGAAGGCATGGAGCTCATGAACTACTCGCCGCTGATCTACGCCTTCGAACAGAAGAACATCGGCATCACCGGCAAGGGCACGCTGGACGGGCAGGCCAGCGAGCAGCACTGGTGGCCGTGGAAGGGACCGTGGGGCGGAACGGTCGCGTATGGCTGGAAGCAGGGCATGCCGGATCAACGTGCCGCGCGCAGGAAGCTGTTCGACATGGCCGAGGCCGGTGTGCCGGTGCAGGAGCGGGTGTTCGGCGACGGCTCGCTGCTGCGGCCGCCGTTCATCCAGCCGTATCGCTGCGAGAACGTGCTCATCTCCGGAGTGCGCGTGCGCAACTCGCCGTTCTGGAACATTCACCCGGTGCTTTGCCGGAACGTGACGCTGCGCGGCGTCGACGTCCACGGCCATGGTCCCAACAACGACGGCGTGGATCCGGAATCCGTGGATCACATGCTCATCGAGGACTGCTCGTTCGATACGGGCGACGATTGCATCGCCGTGAACTCCGGCCGCAACGCCGACGGCCGCCGGCTCGCGACCCCCGCGCAGAACATCCTGGTGCGCAACTGCCGCATGCAGGAAGGTCATGGCGGTGTCGTCGTGGGCAGCCAGATCTCCGGCGGCGCGCGCTGGGTGTTCGCCGAGAACTGCCGCATGGACAGTCCCGATCTGTGGTACGCGATCCGCTTCAAGAACAATGCGCTGCGCGGTGGCCTGCTGGAGAATTTCTACTACCGCGATCTCGACGTCGGCCGGGTGGGTCGCGCGGCCATCACCTGCGACTTCAACTACGAAGAGGGAGCCGACGGGCCATACATCCCACAGTTGAAGAACGTGGTCGTCGAGCGCCTGCGCGTGCGACACGCGGTGCGCGTGCTGGACTCGCAGGGGCTGCCGCAGGCGCCGGTCGACGACATCACGCTGCGCGACTGTGAATTCTCTGGTGTCACGCAGCCCAGCATCATCCGGCACACGCGCCGGGTGAAGCTCGAGAACGTGCGGGTCAACGAACGGCTGGTGCGCGAGTTGGCGGCCGTCGCCTGATTTCAGGCGCGGCCGATTTCGCCCTGGCCGCCGCCCGAGGTGCGCACGCCAGGCTCCTGCAGCAATCGCGAGAGCACCGCCTCGACGTCTTCGGGGTCGACGGGCTTGGTCAGGTGATCGTCGAAGCCGGCGGCTCGGGCCGCCTGCTTGTCCGCGTCCTGGCCCCAGCCGGTCAATGCCACCAGCGTGGCCTTGCGGCCCCACGCCTCCAGGCGCATGCGCCGCGCCACCTCGTGGCCGCTCATGCCGGGCATGCCGATGTCGATGATCGCGGCGCGCGGTTTTTCGCGCGCCGCCGCCTCGAGCGCCTCGGCGCCGCCGTAGGCGATCGTGACTTCGTATCCCATGAAGCGCAGCACCATGCCGAGCGACTCGGCGGCGTCGCGGTTGTCGTCGACCACGAGCACGCGGCCGCGGCGCACGTTGCTGGCATTGGCGGCGCCGTGCGCCGGCTCCTCGGGCGGGGCCGCCGCGGGCGTGGGCGCCAACAACCGCTTCGGCAGGTGCACGATGAACTCGCTGCCCTTGCCGAGTCCCTCGCTGCGCACTTCGACGCGGCCGCCGTGCAGTGCCACGAGTCCCTTGACCAGCGCGAGGCCGATGCCCAGGCCGCCTTCGGCACGATCGATCGCGGAATTCACCTGCGAGAACATCGTGAACAATGCCGGAATCACCTGCTCGGAAAGGCCGATGCCGTTGTCGCGGATCGAGATGCGCAGCTCGGCGTTCTCGATGCGCGCCTCGAGCCGGATCTGTCCACCCGGGTCGGTGTACTTCGCCGCATTCGTCAGCAGGTTGCCGATGACCTGCGAAAGCCGCAGCGGATCGGCCTCGAGGCGCATGCTCTCGGGTGGCAGGCTGACGCTCAGCTGGTGCTTCTTGGCATCCATCAGCGGCCGGGCGGTTTCCACCGCCTCGTTGACCACCGCCTTGAGCTCGACGTAATCCTTCCGGAGCTCGAGCTGCCCGCGCGTGATGCGCGACACGTCCAGCAGGTCGTCGAGCAGCAGCGACATGCGATGCACCTGGCGCGAGATGACCTCACGGCCCCACTTGCGCTGGCGCTCGTCGGCCGCGTCCGAATCGAGGATACGCACCGCGTTGCGGATCGGCGCCAGCGGATTGCGCAGCTCGTGCGCCAGCGTGGCGAGGAACTCGTCCTTGCGGCGATCGGCCTCGAGCAGCGCCAGCTCGGTGTTCTTGAGCCGGGTGATGTCCAGGTTGATGCCGGCCCAGCGCTGGATGCGCCCGCCGGCATCGCGGATCGGCACGCCCTGCGCGAGGATCGCGTGGTACTTGCCGTCCACGCCCTTCATGCGGTTCTCGCGATACCAGCTGTTGCCGGTGCGCGCACATTCCTTCCAGGCCGCGACCGTGTCGGCGACATCGTCAGGGTGCAGCGCGGCGCACCAGCCATCGCCGGCCGCCTGCTCCATCGTGAAGCCGATCAGCTTGAGCAGCGAGTCGCTGATGTAGATGGCACGTCCTTCCGCGTCCGCGACCCATACGCCGTAGTCGATGGACTCGCCGATGGCGCGGTACAGCTTCTCGCTGGTCTCGAGCGCGCGCGAACGTGCCTGCACTTGGTCCAGCATGTCGTTGAAGGCGTCGACCACCACGCCGATCTCGTCGCTGGTGTGACGCGTGGCACGGAACGAGTAGTCGCGCTGCTCGACGATCTGCCGTGCCGCATTCGCCATGGACTCCATGGGCCGGCTGACGACCCGATGCAGCCAGCTCGAAGCGAGCAGCGCGGCGATCAGGCCGAGACCCAAGACCGCGCCGAGCACCGACAGGTAGGCGCGCCCCCGGCCGGTGACGTCGTATTGCGCGCGCAGGTAGATGGTCCCGAGAGTTTCGCCGCCCTGGATCACGTGGCGCTGCAGCTCCACGCGCCCGCCGTCGATGTGCGTGCCGGGCGCGAAGCTGGCGAGCCTGCCCGGCGCCGACGGCTCGCCGGGCCGCACGTATTGCGCGAACAGCGTGCCGTCGGCCGTGTACAGCGCGGCGGCGCGGATCGAGGGGCGCGCCTGCAGCGCGTTCAGGTTGCGCTGCGCGCCTTCGCGGTCGTCGAACGAGAGCGCGGGTTGTACCGCGAGCGACAGGATGGCCGCTTCCGTACCCAGATCCGCGGCCCAGGCGGCGCGGTTGTCGCGCAGGTCGGTGAACAGCAGCGCCGCACCGGCCGCCGCGAGCGCGATCGCCGTGGTTGTAAGCATTACAACCATCAGCTTGCCGGAAAGGCTGCGGCGCGCGTGCCGGATGGAGGCGAGCGCGCGCCACAGCCGTTTACTGTTGCCGCCGGGTTCCTTCGCGCTCGTATCCATGCGGCGTCATCTTGCCTATATTCGGGAAATACGGTCCACTCCGATCGACCTCGTCCTACAAGAGCAACCACGGAGGAGCGGCAAGTTGCCGAAGCTCAAGGGCGCGCTGCTTGCGCTCACGTTCCTGTTCGGCATTTCGCCGCTGCGAGCCGAGATCTTTTCCGCCGAGGCGGTGAAGGCGGCGTTCCTCTATCGGTTCGCCTCGTACGTGGAATGGCCGGCCGACGCCCCGGCGAGCCCGTTCGTCATCGGCATCGCCGGCGAGGACGAGGTCGCCACGCAGCTCGAGGCGCTCGTGCCGCGTCTGACGGTGCGCGGCAAGCCGGTTCAGGTGCGCCGCGTCAATCGCGTGGCGCAGCTCGAAGGCGTCCAGATCCTGTACATCGGGCCCGCCGCCATGGCGCGCACGCGTTCGCTGCGCCGCGCCGCGGTCGAGCGGCCCATCCTGATCGTCACCGACGACGCCCACGGCCTGCAGGGCGGTGGCGTCATCAACTTCGTCGACGCCGGCCACAACGTGCGCTTCGAGATTTCACTGATCGCCGCGGATCGTGCGCGCCTGAAGATCGATTCGGCGCTGCTGTCCGTGGCGGCGCGCGTCGAGCGCCGGCCGCAGGCGTGGAGATCCTGCGACATCGATTGCACGCCAGGGATGGCCTCCATGGGACGGGGAGGTCACCGATGAAGCGCATCACGATCCGGATGGCGGGCGCAGGCGTGGCCGCCGCGCTCGCGGTTCCAGCCAGCGCACAGATGCTCGCGGACGCGAGCGATGCGCTGACACAGCTCAGCCGCATGTCGCTCGAAGAGCTGGCCAACGTGGAGGTCACCTCGGTGTCGAAAGCCGCGCAGAGCCTGTCGAGCGCGCCGGCTTCCATCTACGTGATCACGCACGAGGAGCTGCGGCACTCCGGCGCGCTGTCGATTCCCGAGGCGCTGCGCCTGGCGCCGAACCTGCAGGTCGAGCAGATCAACGCGCAGGAGTACCAGATCACGGCGCGCGGTTTCGGCGGCAATCTCGAGCTGCAGAATTTCTCCAACAAGATCCTGATCCTCATCGACGGCCGCAGCGTCTACAACCCGCTGTTCTCCGGCGTGGCGTACGACTCGCTGGACGTCGTCATGGACGACGTCGACCGCATCGAGGTGATCAGCGGTCCGGGCGCCACGCTCTGGGGCGCGAACGCGATGAACGGCGTGATCAACATCATCACGCGCAATGCACGCGACAGCCAGGGCGGCCTGCTGCGTGCCAGTGCCGGCAACCAGGACAACGCGCTGAGTGCGCGCTACGGCGGGGCGTTCGGCGACGGCGCCGCGTTCCGGATCCATGCCAAGGGATTCGATCGCGGGCCAAGTGAACTGCCGGACGGCAACAGCGCCGGCGACCGCTGGCACAAGCTGCAGACCGGCTTTCGCCTGGACCTCGGCGCGGAAACGGACGCGGATCGCTTCACGGTGCAGGGCGACTACCAGGATGCGACCGAGAATGCCGGCGAATTCGGCGACGTCGGGTTCAGGCAGTACGACCTGCTGGGCCGCTGGGAGCGCCGCGGGGCAGAGGTCGATACGCGGCTGCAGGTCTATTTCGATCGACATGACCGCGGCCCGCCGCCCACCGGAGTCGCGCTCGAGCTCGATACCTACGACCTGGACTTCCAGCAGGGAGCGACGCTCGGCCGGCACCGGCTGGTCTGGGGACTGGGACGACGTTACAACGACTACCAGATCACCAGCACGCCGACACTGCGCTTCGTGCCCGCGCATCGCACGCTGGAGCTGACCAACGTGTTCGCGCAGGACACCATCGCACTCGGCCAGGCGTTCAGGCTGACGCTGGGGATGAAGTTCGAGGAGAACTCCTATTCCGGCTGGGCCGCGCTGCCGGATGTGCGGCTCGCGTGGGCGCCGGACGACACCTCGCTGGTGTGGGCCAAGGCGGCGCGCGCCATCCGCTCGCCGACGCCGTTCGACACCGACGTGCAGGAGTGGCTGGAGGGCACGCAGCTGTTCCTCGCGGGTGATCCGGACTTCGAGCCCGAGAGCGTCGATGCGTTCGAGCTCGGCTATCGCAGCCAGCCGCACGCCGCGGTGTCCTGGTCGCTGAGCGCCTTCTACAACGAATTCGACGACCTGCGCAGCATCGAGATCTCGCCGGCCACGATCCTGCCGCTGCTTTGGGGCAACCGGATCGAGGGCGATACCTATGGCGTCGAGTTCTGGGCCAACTGGCAGGTCACCCCGTGGTGGCGTCTCTCGCCGGGATTTCGCTCGCTGCACAAGCGGCTGCGTGCCAGCGAAGGCGCGGCCGAGCTGTTCGGCACGGAGCAGGCAGGAAACGATCCCACCTCGCAGGGCTCGCTGAAGTCTTCGATGGACTTCGGACGCTGGAGCCTGGATGCGATGCTGCGTTATGTCGGCAAGCTGCCGTCGCCGCACACGCCGTCCTACACCGAGCTGGGCGCGCGCGCCGCGTGGCGCGCTTCCGAATCGCTGGAGCTGTCGCTCAACGGCGTCAATCTACTCGACGATCGCCATCGCGAGTACGCCGCGCCCACCGCCAGGGAGATCCGGCGCGCCGTCTACGCCGAGGCACGCTGGACGTTCTGATCGACCTGCACGCAGTTTGGGACTTGGCTCACATTGATATTCCGCTTGACGGCATTCACGGCAGTTGACGCACTCATAGAATGCTGCCGGATGTCAGCACCCCTGCGCGAACGACGACTGCCAGTGGAGCGGCGCCGTTCGCTGTTCCGCGCGCTGTGGCGCGGCAACTTCGAACGCAGGCGCATCGCCCCCCGTCGCAATTCCGAACGTCATGCCGTGGTGACCGACTGGTTCCACCCGCAGTGGCTCGCCGTCGGCATGCTGATCATGCTCCTTTGCGGTGCGGATGCATTGTTGACGGTCACGCTGATTGCGCATGGCGCGGATGAAATCAACCCGCTGATGGCGCCGCTGATCGAAAGTTCCGTGGATGCATTCGCGGCGTGGAAATTCGGCCTCACTGCTGTCGGCGTCGTCTTCCTGACGCTGCTCGCCCGCCTGCAGTTCTTCGGCCGGACCGTGGGCATCGTCCTCTACCTGGTACTGGGGCTGTACGCCACGCTCGTGGCCTATGAGCTCTTTCTTTTACGTAACATTCCCCTAGATTAGGTACTGGTTGCCTTCCGGCGTCAGCCGGCATGGGCTAACATACCGCCCCTTTGTTGCTCCAGGACCTTGAGTCCACAAGGATTTTTCTCCCGTATGGCTCCCAGCCTTGGCGAGTTGCTGGCCTCGACGCCGCTCTCTGGCGGCAATGCCCCCTACGTCGAAGCTCTTTACGAACAGTTCCTCACCGACCCGCAGAGTGTCGATGCGAAGTGGCGCGAATACTTTCAGAAGCTGCGCGACGGCAGCGCCGGTGAACAGATCCACTCGGCCGTCCAGGCAGGCATCGCCCAGCGCGCCGGCCGGCCGCGGCTGGCGCGCGGCGCGGTCTCGCTGACGAACGAGGCCGCGGCCAAGCAGGGCGCCGTTTCGCGCCTCGTGCAGATCTATGCGAATCGTGGCCACCTGATCGCCAAGCTCGATCCGCTGCAACTGCAGACGCGGCCGCGGCCGCGCGTCCTGGAGCTGGGCTATTTCGGGCTGTCCGAAGCCGACCTCGACACCGAATTCCTGACCGGCTCGCGACCCTCCGAGCTGGCGCCGCGCCTGAAGCTGCGCGAGATCATCGCGCAGCTCGAGCACACCTTCTGCGGCACCATCGGCGCCGAGTTCGCGCACGTCTCCAACACCGAGGAACGGCTGTGGCTGCAGGACCAGTTCCTGGTCGGACGGCTGACCGGCAAGGTCACGGTCGACGAGCAGAAGAACATCCTCTGGCAGCTCTCCGCCGCGGAAGGTCTCGAGCGCTACCTGCACACCAAGTACGTCGGCCAGAAGCGCTTCTCGCTCGAAGGCGGCGATTCGCTGATTCCGCTGCTCGACGACCTGATCCAGCAGGGCGGCCAGCAGGGTGTCGAGGAGTGCGTCATCGGCATGGCGCATCGCGGCCGGCTCAACGTGCTGGTGAACGTGCTCGGCAAGTCGCCGTCCGTGCTGTTCGACGAATTCGAGGGCAAGTACGACACCGCGCACCTGCAGGGTTCGGGCGACGTGAAGTACCACAAGGGTTTCTCGTCCGACCTGCGCACGCCGGGCGGCAACGTGCACGTCGCGCTGGCGTTCAATCCATCGCACCTGGAGGTCGTGAACCCGGTGGTCGAGGGCTCGGTGCGCGCGCGGCAGGAGCGCCGCGGTGACAGCACCGGCACGCGCGTGCTGCCCGTGCTGATCCACGGCGACTCGGCATTCGCCGGCCAGGGCGTGGTCATGGAGACGCTGCAGCTCTCGCAGGCGCGCGCGTTCTGCACCGGCGGCACCGTGCACGTCATCGTCAACAACCAGGTCGGCTTCACGACCTCGCGTCCCGACGACACGCGCTCGACCATGTACTGCTCGGATGTCGCCAAGATGCTCGAGACGCCCATCTTCCACGTCAATGGCGATGATCCGGAAGCCGTGGTGTTCGTCACGCGCCTGGCGCTCGCGTACCGCCAGAAGTTCCACAAGGACGTGGTCATCGACCTGGTCTGCTATCGCCGCCACGGTCACAACGAGGCCGACGAACCGGCGGCGACGCAGCCGACGATGTACCAGGTGATCCGCAAGCACCCCACCACGCGCAAGCTCTACGCCGACAAGCTAGTGGCGCAGGGCGTGCTCGGCGACGCGGATGCGGCCGCCATGGTCGAGCAGTACCGCCAGGGCCTCGACGAGGGCAAGCAGCAGGCGCGCGCCTCGCTCGGCATGGTCGGCAACAAGTACACTGTGGACTGGAGCAAGTACGCGGCCAACGACTGGTCGGAGCGCGTGCCCGGCGGCGGCGACATCGCGCGCCTGAAGGCGCTGGGCGAGCGCGCCGTGAAGTTTCCGCAGGGTTTCGCGCTGCACCCGCGCGTCGCCCAGGTGATGTCGAATCGCGCGAAGATGTTCCGCGGCGAAATGCCGCTCGACTGGGGCGCGGCCGAGACGCTGGCGTACGCCAGCATCCTCGAAGAGGGCAATGCCATCCGCCTCACCGGCCAGGACTCCGGTCGCGGCACGTTCTTCCATCGCCACGCGGTGCTGCACGAGCAATCGACCGGCGAATGCTACGTGCCGCTGCAG
>DASTHJ010000198.1:0-6597 GCA_035718265.1 Steroidobacteraceae bacterium
GGCGTCGTCATCGGCGATCTGGCGAGCGCCGCGCAGACGCGCTCGCTCGCCGCGCAGGTCAACGAGCTCGGCCGCATGGACGCGGTGATCCACAATGCCGGCATCTTCCGCGAACCGGCCCGCGGCTCGACGCCGGAAGGACACGCCAAGGTGCTGGCGGTGAACACGCTCGCGCCGTACATCCTGACCGCGCTGATCACGCGTCCCGCGCGGCTCATCTATCTCAGCAGCAGCATGCATCGCGGCGGCGAAGGTCCGCTCGACGACATCGACTGGCAGCGCCGCCGCTGGGACACCTACCGCGCGTATTCCGAGAGCAAGCTGTACATCACAACGCTCGCCTTCGCGGTGGCGCGCCACTGGCCGGACGTCGCGAGCAACGCCGTCGATCCGGGTTGGGTGCCGACGAAGATGGGCGGCCGCGGCGCGCCCGACGATCTCGAGGAAGGGCATCGCACGCAGACCTGGCTGGCGACGAGCGACGAGCCCTCCGCGAAAACCAGCGGCAAGTTGTGGTATCACCGCAAGCCGCAGGAGCCGGCGGCGGCAGCGCTCGACGTTGGCTTCCAGGAAGAGCTCATGGCGAAGCTCGCCGGGATCACGGGGCTCAAGCTGTTCTGAACCAGAGCACGAGGATGCGCTGTGCCCGCTGCCCGGCTGTGGCAGGAGCTGAATACGTGCCTGCGCGTCACCGCGTCAGTGTATCGACGAACCGCGCCATGAATTCCTTCGGGCCCACCTCGAGCGCCACGCGTGAATTTGCGGCCGCAGCCGGCACCACGCGTGTCATGCCATCCGGCTCCACGTCGAGGTGCAGCGCCTGCAGCGGATAGGACACGCGCGGCTCGACCAGCTCCACTGCGAGCACGTCGAACAGCGTCGGGTTCTCGGCGTTCCAGGTGTTGGTGTGGCGCCAGATGGAGTCCAGCGCGGCGAGCGCATCGGTGAGCGGCACGCCGCGCCCGAAGACGGCGACGCGCATCTCGGGCGTCATCCGCAGGTCGGCAGTGGAATCGAGCGGTGCCACCAGCAGCGGCACGCCGGAGCCGAACACGGTCCGCGCCGCCGCGGGATTCGACTTGATGTTCCACTCGGGCTCGGGCTTCGAGCCCGGCGCGTAGCCGCGATGCACCGAGCCTCCCATCAGCGAAATCGCGCGGATCTTCTTCGCGATGCCCGGCTCCGCCTCGAGCAGCGCGGCGATGTTGGTCAGTTCGCCGACCGCGATCAGCGTGACCTTGCCGGGCCGCGCGTCGACCTGGCGGCGCATGAATTCCACGGCGCCGGAGGCATGCAGGCTGCGCGAGCTGAATCCCGAGGCCCAATCCACCTGCCGCATGTACTGCGTGGCCGTCGAGATACCGGCGTAGACGGGAACTTGCGCCCATTGGCCGCCGGCCACGTGCAGGAGCTTGGCGGCGAGGCGTGCGCGTGCCACGGCATCGCCCGACACCGTGGTCACGCCCAGCAGCTCGAGATCGTCGCGGCGGGTGAGCACGGCGAGCGCATAGGCATCGTCGATGTCCGTGCCGATGTCGGTGTCGAAGATCACGGGCGCGCCGCCGCGGGCAGGTGCCGCCAGCACCAGCAACGTGAACGAACAGCACAGCCAGCCGGCCCATTTCGCGCGCATGCTTCCTCCCTTTCACGACGAGTAGACCTCACGCGTCGTGGCGCAAGCAACGGGTCGCGCGGCGCGCGGGCGCTGGTAACCTGTCGCGCATGAAAGCCGTCGCGCGCAACGAACTCCTGCACTACGAGGACATGGACTCGCCGGTGGGCCGCCTGCGGCTCATCGCCTCGGATGCGGCGCTCGTGGGCATCTGGTTCGAACACGGACGCGACGCACGGCGCGCCTGTGCGGATTTCGCGCGCCAGTCTTCGCCGCTGCTGGAGCGCGTTCGCTCGCAGCTCGGGGAATACTTCGCCGGCAAGCGGCGCGAATTCGACCTGCCGCTGGATCCGCGCGGCACGGAATTCCAGCGCCGGGTCTGGGCGCGTCTCACGGACATCCCGTATGGAGAGACCACCACCTACGGGGTCCTGGCCAGCGAACTGGGTGATCCGCGGGCGACTCGCGCCGTGGGCCTGGCGAACGGCCGCAACCCGATTCCCATCGTGATTCCCTGCCACCGCGTGATCGGCGCCGACGGCTCGCTGACCGGCTTCGGCGGCGGATTGCCCATCAAGGCGGCATTACTCGCGCTCGAGCGCGGCGCGACCCAGCCGCGCCTTCTCTAGCTACCGGAAGCTCCGGCCGCGAAGAAGTACCGCACGACGTGGAAGAATATCGGCGCCGCGAAGCAGATCGAGTCGGTGCGATCCAGCATGCCGCCGTGGCCCTCGATCATGACGCCCCAGTCCTTGGCCCCCAGACTGCGCTTCACCGCGGACAGCGTCAGGCCGCCGAGAAAACCCATCATGACGATCACGGCCGACATGGCTGCCGACTGCAGCGGCGTGAACGGAGTGATCCATGACATCGCCGCACCGATCAGCACGGCGGCGAGTCCGCCGCCCACGAACCCTTCGACGGTCTTGGACGGGCTCACCACCGGAGCGATCTTCGTGCGGCCGAAGAGCTTCCCGAATACGTACTGCATGACGTCGCTCATCTGCACGACCAGCAGCAGGTAGAACATCAGCAGCGCGTCGGCGCCCGGCTGCGCGCCCGGGATGTCGAGCATCAGCAGTGCCGGTGCATGGCTCAGCGCATACACGGTGACCATGAGGCCCCACTGCTGCTTGGCGCTGCGCGACAGGAAATCGTCGACGTCCGAGCGCAGCGCCGCGATCGACGGCAGCAGCAGGAACGCGTACACCGGGATGAAGATCGCGAAAATCCCGTAGCGTTCCATGCCGATGAGCAGGAACTGGGCCGGCAGCACCAGGAAGAACGACAGCGACAGCGGCAGCCGATCTCCCGGGCTGCTCGGCGTCAGCGTGATGAATTCGCGCAGCGCGAAGAACGACGCCAGCGCGAACAGGATCAGCGTCATCGTCGTGCCGCCGAGGAATGCCACGGCGAGGATGCCGACCATGACCCACCAGGCGTTGATGCGCGCCACGAGATTGGCGCGGCTGGCCGCCGTCTTTTCATCGGCCGGTCGCGACCGCAGCCACGCGGCGATGGTCGAGGCGAGGACCAGCAGCGCCACGAGGCTGCCGAACAGCCAGTAGAACTCGCGTGGAATGCTGCGCAAGTGCTCGATCACGCGGCCGCCCGGCTCAACGTCATCACGGCCTCGCGCGCCCGCTCGAGGAAGGCCTCGCGGCTCTCGCCGTCACCGAGGGTCACCGGCGTCCCGAACCGCACCGTGCAAACCATCGGCACGGGAAGCGCTGCGCCCTTGGGCAGCGTGCGATGCAGGTTGTCGAGATACACGGGGACCAGCTCGAGGTGTGGAAACTCGCCGGCGAGCCGGAACAGGCCGGAACGGAATCGCGCCGGCACGGCGCTCGCGCCGCGCGTGCCCTCGGGAAAGATGATCAGCGAGTCGCCGTCGCGCAGGGAGGCGCGCAGCGGTTCGAGGGGATCCACCTCCGCGTTTTCGCGCGCGCGGTCGATCAGCACCGCGCCGAGCGCGCGCGTCGCGATGTAGTGCTTGAGGCCTCTGCCCCAGTAGTCGCGCGCCGCCACCGGCCGCGTGCGCCGGCGCAGCGCGCGCGGCAGCGCCGACCAGATCGCCAGCGTGTCGATGTGGCTGGTGTGGTTCGCGAAGTAGATGCGTTGCGCCGCCGTCGGCGTCGTGCCGACCCAGCGCGCATAGGCCCCGACCAGGAGCTTGACGATGCCGACCAGCAGCGCGCTCGAGGGGCGCAAGGCTCAGCGCGCCCGGAGCTGCCGGGCGATGGCGCGAATGCGCGTGCCGCAGGTCACGAGGGCGCCGATGGCGATGATCCACGCGGCGGCCACGACCACGTGCTGGCCGCCGGTCCACAAGAACTCGACCATGCCGCCCAGGCACCCGACCGTCATGACGAACATGCGGTGCTGCTTGGCGAGCGGCCCGCGAAAGTCCTGGGCGAGACCGAAAGTGCCGCCGAGCACGCGGATGTAGGCCGTTACGGCCGCCGCCAGCGCGCCCAGCCAGCCGAGCCACGGGATGCCGATGGCATGACCCAGTGCCACGATGAACAACGAATCGGCGATGCGGTCCGGCACCTCGTTGTAGAGCACGCCGACCTTGGATTTCCTGCCCCCTTCGATCGCCACCATGCCGTCCAGCAGATTGCACAGCAGGCGCAGCTGCACGCCGGCGGCGCCGGCCAGCAGGTTCCAGGGCTTCGGCAACAGCAGCAGGCCGGCCGACCCACCGCCGGCAAAGACCAGCGACAGGATGGAGATGCCGTCCGCCGTGAATCCGGCGCGGACTGCGGCACGGGCCAGAAAGCCGGCCCAGCGGGTCGACCTGCTCGCCAGCGGGCGGCGAGCTTCGGCAATGTTCATTGGTTTTCTTATGGTTAGCCCAGATGGCGGTTTCATTGTGAAAGAAACCTCCGCCATCTGTCACCAATCACGTTCGCCATGCCCTTAAGGATGTGTACCATCGGCGCCCCATGGCCGCCGCTGCCGACCGATACCTGGTCGCATCCCTCGAATTCGAAGGGGTGCTTCGTGCCTGCCTGCACCGCTACGCGCGCAACGCGGCGGATGTCGACGAGCTGCTGCAGGAAACCTACGCCCACCTGCTCGCGGCCGGTTCGCAACCCCGGGAAGAAATCCGCTCGATTCGCGCCTTCGCGCTGACGGTGGCACGCAACGTGGCGCTGTCGTGGCTGCGGCATCGCCAGGTCGTACCCATCGAGCTGGTCGCGGACCTCGAACAGCTGGAGCTGCTCGACGAACGCGGCCAGGTCGACGAGATCGTCAATACGCACCAGGAGCTCGCGTTGCTCACGGCCGCGGTGGCGCGCCTGCCGAACCGCTGCCGGCAGGTGTTCACGCTGCGCAAGGTGTACGGCCTTTCGCAGAAGGAGATCGCCGCGGAACTGGCGATCTCGGAGAACACGGTGGAACAGCATCTCGCCAAGGGCGTGCGGCTGTGCAGTGCCGCGCTGGCGTCTTCGCCGGTCGCCGAGCGCCGTTCGCCGTGGTTCGACCGCTCGCGCCGCCGCGCGCAACGACCATGAGCGACGCCGCGGACATCATCGAACAGCAGGCCAGCCGCTGGCTGGCAGCGCGTGATGCGGGTGACTTCGGCGCCGAGCAGGAGGCCGCGTTCGATGCCTGGCTGCAGGCGGACATCCGGCATCGCGTCGCGTATCTGAAACTCGAAGCCACCTGGCGCCGCAGCGACCGCCTGCGCGATCTGCGGCCGCTGGACCGCGTCGTGGATCCGGATCTGCTGCGCCCGGCGCGCCGGCTCGGGCCCTTGGCATTCGCCGCCAGCGTGGTGCTGGCGCTGGTGATCGCCGGAGGCTTCTTCGCGCACTCGCGACTCGGATGGCGACACTACGAGACCCGCATCGGCGACTTCTCGCGCGTCGTGCTCGAGGACGGCAGCATCATCGACCTGAATACCGACAGCGAGCTGCGGTTGCGCCTCGGCAAGGCGCGGCGCGAAGTGCGGCTGCTGAGGGGCGAAGGCCGCTTCCAGGTGGCGCACGATGCTGCGCGACCTTTCGTGGTGTCGGCGGCCGGCGCGGATGTGCGCGCGGTCGGCACCGCGTTCTCGGTGCGCGTGCACGACTCGCGCCAGCTGGACGTGCTCGTCTCGGAAGGCACCGTGGCGATCGACGGCTCGAACCTGCCGGATGCACCGCCGGTGCACGCCGGCGAGGCCGCGCGCGTGTCCGGCGAGCGCGTGTCGATCCAGCGCGTCGAGCCGCAACTGCTGGCGCGCCGGCTGGCATGGACCACGGGCCGACTGCAGTTCAGCGGTGAAACGCTGGCCGACGCGGTGGCGGAGTTCAATCGCTACAACCGGCGACACCTGGAGCTGGCGGATTCCTCGCTGGCACAGCTGCGCGTCGGCGGCACGTTCAACGCCACGGATCCGGAGAGCTTCGCGGCGGCTCTCGCCAGCACGTTCAACCTGCAGGTCGATCCCGGCAAACCGGACGCCATCATCCTCCGCCCCCCGTGATGCCGGACGCAGCAGCCGGCAGGGAGCTGCGCAATACGACCAGGGGGTGGCTGGCAATCGTCGCGGGGTCCTTGCTGCTGCACGCGCTCGTGGCGCGCGCGCAGGACGGCGCCGTCGATTTCCACATCGCCGCGCAGGAGGCTGGCGGCGCACTCACCGAATTCAGTGCGCAATCCGGGCTGCAGGTGCTGTTCGACTATGCGGCCGTCGAAGGCATCCGCACGCGCGCACTCGAAGGCCGGATGTCCGCGGCCGCGGCACTGCGCAAACTCCTGGAGGGTACGGGACTCACGTCGCGCGCCGTGAATGCGCGCACCGTGAGCATCCTGCGAGCACCGCGAGCGCCCAGACCGAGATCCGCGAGCGCCGCGCGCCCGAAGCCGAAGCGCGCCGCTGCCCCGCCCGCCACCGGCGTTGCCGACGTGCTCGACGAAATCATGGTCACGGCCGAGAAGCGCGACCAGGCATTGCAGCGCAGTGCGCTGGCCGTCACGGCGCTGCAGTCGCA
>DASTHJ010000199.1:0-4098 GCA_035718265.1 Steroidobacteraceae bacterium
CTTGCGGCCGGTCTCGGACTCGCCCCAGCGGGTCGACACGTGTCCCTGGCGCTCCAGCCGGTG
Organism: Steroidobacteraceae bacterium; assembly: GCA_035718265.1. Lineage (GTDB taxonomy): Bacteria > Pseudomonadota > Gammaproteobacteria > Steroidobacterales > Steroidobacteraceae > CADEED01. The sequence goes on from DASTHJ010000199.1 coordinate 64, forward strand.
CAGCACCGGATACAGCATGCCGTCGGTCCACTGCAGGTGGCCGCCCGACAACTCGGCCACGCGCTTGATGATGGCGTAGCCGTAACTGTCCGCCTCGGCGAGGATGCCGAGCACCAGGGTTCTGGCGGAGGCGGCCACCAGGTCCTTTCCGAGCTCCATACGTAGGGACCTTATACATTGAAGCTCTATGTATGCGCAAGCTTCAGCCGGGACGCTGCGCGACCAGCCGCTGCCGCAGCTCGCGCAGCTTGGCCTTCACGACGCCGGCGTTCTCGCGTCCCATGCGGACCAGGATCTTCTGCCCCGCCGAGAGCGACTCGAGCGCGGCGTCGGCGTACTCGTATTGCACGCTGGGCTGCGTGAGTGCGATCGGTCCCTGCAATTCGGGCGCCGCGAGCAGGTGGTCGATGACTTCGATCAGCCGGTCGTTGAAATACTGCGGCGGGTGACCGAGGTTCTCGTATGCCTCCTGGAACAACGGGTAGTAGCGCGTGTAGATGTCGACCAGACGTTGCGTGTCGGTGCTGCGCAGCAGCTGCACCAGCGGCTTGTAGCGATCGTAGTTGGCCGGGTCGAGCACGCGCGCGTCCTCGGTGCCGCCGGCGACGAACGCGCCGGGCACGGGCTTGAGCGGCCGCAGCCGTTCGGCGACTTTCTCGTTCGGCAGGTTGTCGATGGTCACGACGATATGGCGGATCAGGTCCTCCGGCACGAGGTAGCGCTCGACCGCCTGTTTGCCCGCCAGGTCCTCGAGCGCGCCCTGCAGTGGTTTGGCGCTTTCGTCGAGCGGCGGCAGGGCCTGGTCCGTGTCCGGCGCCGGCAGCGGATGCTTGATCGGCGGTTCGGCGGGCGCCGCTTCGGGCGGCGGCGTCACGGCCACCGGCTTTTCGACCGGCGCCTTTTCATGTCCGCGCGAGAAATAGACCACCGCGCCGACCGACAAGCCGACGACGGCGACCGCGGCGGCGATCCACTTGAGGTTTTCGTTCATACGGGCACCTGGGTTTGACGTGCCAGTATAAGAGTGGAGCGGCGCCGCAGTCGTTCCCGGCGGCGCGCGGCTGTAGGAAAGCGCTGCGAGGCGCTCCCGGTTGTGCGGCGGCGCGCCGCCTTCTATCTTCCCTGCATTCTCGCCCCGGAGAATTCATCCATGACTGCCCATCCCCTCGCGGGAAAGCCGGCCACCGCGGGTCCGCTGGTGGACCTGCCGAAGCTGGTCACCGCGTACTACAGCCTCAGTCCGGATCCCGCCGTCGCCGCGCAGCGCGTGACCTTCGGCACGTCCGGTCACCGCGGCTCCTCGTTCGAGGGCAGCTTCAACGAGGCGCACGTGCTGGCGATGACGCAGGCGATCTGCACGCATCGCCGGCAGCAGGGCATCACGGGGCCGTTGTTCCTGGGCTTCGATACGCATGCGCTGTCGGCGCCGGCGTTCGGCAGCGCGCTGGAGGTCCTCGCCGCGAACGGCGTCGACACCATGATCGCCGCCGGCGACGAGTACACGCCGACCCCGGCGCTGTCGCACGCCATCCTGGCGTACAACCGCGGCCGCACGCAGGGCCTCGCGGATGGCGTCGTGATCACGCCCTCGCACAACCCGCCACCGGACGGCGGTTTCAAGTACAACCCGCCGAACGGCGGACCGGCGGACACCGGCATCACGAAGTGGATCGAGACCGAGAGCAACCGACTGCTGGCGGACATGCGCGGCGTCGCGCGCATGCCTTACGCGAAGGCACGCAAGGCCGCGACCACGCACGAGCACGACTTCGTCGGCACGTACGTCGCGGACCTGGGAAACGTCATCGACATGGATGCGATCCGTGCCGCCGGCATCCGCATGGGCGTGGACCCGCTGGGTGGCGCCGGCGTGCGCTACTGGGGCGCGATCGCGCAGTACTACCGGCTCGATCTCACCGTGCTCAACGAGGCGGTCGACGCCACGTTCCGCTTCATGACGCTGGACTGGGACGGCAAGGTGCGCATGGACCCCTCCTCGCCCTACGCCATGCACGGTCTGATCGGCCTCAAGGACCGGTTCGACATCTCCTTCGCCTGCGACACCGACCACGACCGCCACGGCATCGTGACACGCAGCGCCGGCCTGCTGCCCGCCAATCACTACCTGTCGGTCAGCGTGGACTATCTGTTCCGGCACCGCGAGGGCTGGCGCCGGGACGCGGGCGTCGGCAAGACCGTGGTCAGCAGCGCGATGATCGACCGCGTGACCGCGGCGCTCGGCCGTCGGCTCCACGAAGTGCCGGTGGGCTTCAAGTGGTTCGTCGACGGGCTGTTCGACGGCTCGCTCGGCTTCGGCGGCGAGGAAAGTGCCGGCGCGACCTTCCTGCGCCGCGACGGTACGGTGTGGACCACGGACAAGGACGGCATCATTCCCGGCCTGCTCTCCGCGGAGATCACGGCGCGCACCGGCCGCGATCCCGGCGAGGCTTATGCCGGGCTCACGCGCGCGCATGGCGAACCGCACTTCGAACGCATCGACGCGCCGGCCAATGCGGAGCAGCGCAAGCTGCTGTCGCAACTGAATCCCGAGCAGCTCGAGTCGCGCGAGCTGGCCGGCGAGCCGATCCGTTCGATCCTCACGCGCGCGCCCGGCAACGACGCGCCGATCGGCGGCCTGAAGGTCATCGCAGAGCATGGCTGGTTCGCCGCCCGGCCCTCGGGCACCGAGGACATCTACAAGGTCTACGCGGAGAGCTTTCGCGACCAGCAGCACCTGCGCCGCATCCAGCAGCAGGCGCAGGAGATCGTCGGCGCGGCGCTGGCGACGCGCTGAACGAGCGCTTCGCGTCACCACGTCGGAGCCTTCCGGCAGACCACCCGTTGCCGCGGATCGAGAATGCCCGCGCCGGCGGGCATCACTACGGAAGGGGGAAACATGAAACGGATGATTCACGGCATCGTCGCGGCGATGCTCGGCGCTGCGGTACTCGGCACGGTCCGGGCAGGTGGCGGTCCCATTGAGGATGCGATGCATGCCGGGCACCACGCCCCGCCGCTGGTCTACGACGTGGAGAACACGGGCGCGCACTTGGCGGCACCTGAGTTTCCATCGTTCGAGCAACTGCCCATCATCCGGCCGCTGCCCGATCCGTTCGCGTTCTTCGAGACCGGGCGTCACGGGCCGGACCGCGATACGCGTTTCCAGAGCTGGGAACGCCACCGCAACGAGATCAAGGCGGCCATCGAGAAATACGAGATCGGTGCGAAGCCGGACTGCTCGGACTGCACGATCACGGCCAACTACGTGCCGCCGCAGCCCGGCGTCGAGGGCGCGCGCGGCACGCTGACCGTCGTCGTCACGCGCAACGGCAAGTCGCTGACGCTGACCTCGGGCGTGTACATCCCCACGGGCATGGGCGACGGGCCGTTCCCCGCCATGATCGCGATGACTTTCTTCGCACGGCCGACCGGCGCCAATCCGGGCAGCCTGCCCGCCGACGTGTTCGCCAGCCGGCCGATCGCCACCGTCGATTTCGTGCACAACCAGGTGACGGCGTACTCGTTCGGCGCCGCGGATCATTCGAACGATCCGTTCTATCAGCTCTATCCGGAACTGTGCGCGGGCACCTGCAACGGCAACGTCAGCAATTCTGGGCAGTACGCCGCCTGGGCCTGGGGCGTGAGCCGCCTGATCGACGGCATCGCGATCGCCGCGCACCAGGAAACGAATCCGCTGCCCGTCGACGTCGCGCATCTCGGCGCCACCGGCTGCTCGTATGCCGGCAAGATGGCGCTGTACGCCGGCGCCTTCGACGAGCGTGTCGCGCTGACCATTCCGCAGGAAAGCGGCGGCGGCGGCGCACCGGCCTGGCGCATCACGCGCGCGATCGAGGCGTACGGCGCCTCCGAGGACATCCAGCGCACGAACTACGACTGGTTCGCGGGACAGATGCGCCAGTTCTCGGCCGACGCCGGCTACAAGCTGCCGATCGACCATCATGAATTGATGGCCATGGTGGCACCGCGCGCGCTGCTGGTGACCGGCAACACGGATTTCCACTGGCTGTCGAACCG
>DASTHJ010000200.1:0-4228 GCA_035718265.1 Steroidobacteraceae bacterium
GCCGACTACCAGTCCTACGCCGACTGTCAGACGCTGGTCGACGAGACCTACCGCGACCAGGAGAACTGGACGCGCATGTCCATCCTGAATGCAGCGCGCTCCGGCAAGTTCTCCTCCGATCGCACCATCCGCGAATACTGCGCCGACATCTGGCGCGCGCAGCCGGTGCACGTGCAGCTGATGTCGCAGGACGAAGTGAAGGCGAACCTGCTGTAACTAACGGATTTCGCCGCGTCGTGCGTCCCGCCGCGCCGCGGGACTGACAAACCGTTGCGGGCCCTTTAACCTGCGCGCAGCACGCGAACCAGGAGAAGGGGATGACTCAGGTTCTGAAACGCGCGGCCATGTCGTTGGCCGTCGGGCTCTTGATGACCGTCGCGGCCGCGAAAGATGCACCGGTGCCGGCGGATCCGAAGGCGCTGGCGCTCGTCGAGGAGCTGGGGCTCGAAGAAGGCCCCACCGCGATGTGCGATCTGCCGGGCTGGCGCGCACCGAAGATGATGCTGATGATTTCGCAGAATCCGCTGGGTCCCTCGAGCCAGAGGCTGCGCGAAGTACTCGAGTCCGCCGCGCCCGGCCTCGAGGTCCTCATGGTTCCCGGCGTGGACGAATTCCTGGCCAAGGTGCCGCAGGCCGACGCGATCGCCGGCGGCGACGACCTGGTCTGCGACGAGCGCGTGCTCGCGGCCGGCAAGAAGCTGCGCTGGATCGCGGTGTACTCGGCGGGCGTGGAAGCCTGCCTGGGCAAGCAGGGCGTCGACCGGCCGGGCCTGGTGGTGACCAACATGCGCGCGGTCGCGGGCCCGGTCATGGCCGAGCATTGCATCGCGCTGATGTTCGCCCTGTCGCGCTCGCTGCACGTGTCGATCGGGCGGCAGGCGCGCGGCGAGGGCTGGAGCCGCAACTTCGCCGGTTCGCAGCCGCAGGCGCTCACCGGCAAGACGCTGCTGGTCGCCGGGCTCGGCGGCATCGGCACCGAGGTGGCGCGGCGCGCGCACGCGCTCGGCATGACGGTCATCGCCACGCGCAACAGCTCGCGGGAGGGACCGGACTACGTCAGCAAGGTCGGCCTGGCCAACGAACTGCCGGACATGATCGGCGCAGCCGACGTCGTGGTCGCGGCGCTGCCGCTCACCGCGGCGACCACGCACCTGTTCGACGCGAAGATGTTCGCGCGCATGAAGAAGACGGCGTACTTCATCAACGTGGGTCGGGGCGGCAGCGTGGTCACCTACGACCTGGTCGCGGCGCTCAACAGCGGCACGATCGCCGGCGCCGGTCTCGACGTGACCGATCCCGAGCCGCTCGAGCCCAAGGATCATCCGCTGTGGAAGGCGAAGAACGTCATCATCACGCCGCACATGTCCGCACAATCCGATCTGGGGCAGGGCACGCGCGAGGCCATCCTGCGCGAGCAGGCGCGCCGTTTCGGTGCCGGCGACAAGCTGCTCTCGGTGGTCGACTTCAAGAAGGGCTACTGAGCGACTATTTGCCGACGGCGTACATCTTCGTGAGCCGGTAAAGGAACTCGCGGCCTTCCATCAGGGACTGCACGCGGATGCGCTCGTTGAGCCCGTGAGCATTCGAGGTCGCGCCGTCGCCGAACATGCCGGAGACGCCGTAGGTCGGGATGCCCGCGGGCGTCAGGAAGCGCCCGTCGGTCGCACCGGCCGCCATCGTCGGCAGAATGGCGACGCCGGGAAACATCTCGCGGCCGAGCTTCTCGATGGGCCGCATGATCTCGGGCGAGAGCGGCGGTGGCGCGCCGCGGGTTTCCGGCGGCGACTGAAATTCTATTTTCACGCCGGGGTCGGCGACCACGGCGATCAGCTCCTGGCGGATTTCCTCCTGGTCGTGGCCCGGAAAGATGCGGCAGTTGACGTTGGCCGTGGCGCGTTGCGGCAGGGCATTCGGCGCGTGACCGCCGTGGATCTGCGTGGCCACGCAGTTGGTGCGCAGGATGGCGTTCGAGGAGGGATCGAGCTTCAGCCGCTCGATGGCGGCGGCATCTCCCTTGGACGCGGCGATCATGTCGGCGCCGCGCGCGCCACCTTCGATGGCGCCGAACTTCTCGAAATAGCTGCGCGTCGTGTCGTTGAACTCCACCTTGAACTGGTGCGATTCGATCCGGTCGAGCGCGTGCGCCAGCTGGTAGATGGCGTTGTCAGGCATGGGGCGCGAGGAGTGTCCGCCCGGGTTGCTGGTCGACAGCGTGAAGTCCTGGTAGATCTTCTCGCCCGCGAGCACCGAGAGGTAGCGGTATTCGCCGGTCTTCTGGTCGTAACGACCGCCGCCACCCTCGTTGAGCGCGAACCCGGCGTCGATCAGCTCGCGGTGATTGGCGACCAGGTAGCGCACGCCGTTGAACACGTTCGGCGTTTCCTCGCCGCAGGTGAGCGCCAGCTTGATGGTGCGCTTCGGCCGGTAGTTCTCCCGCTTGAAGCGGATCATCTGGTCGGTGAACACCGCGGCCATGGCCTTGTCGTCGCCGGATCCGCGCGCGTAGAAGAAGCCGTCTTCCTCGACGAGCTTGAACGGATCGCGCTGCCAGTCCTCGGCGCGCGCCTCGACCACGTCGATGTGCGCGAGCAGCAGCAGCGGCTTCAGCTGCTCATCGGTGCCGGGCAGCACCGCGACCAGGTTGCCCTGCTTCGGCCAGTCCGTCGGCACGATGAGCTGCGCATCGGCGGCGGAGTAACCTGCGGCGAGCAGGTGCACGCGCATGGCGTTCGCCGCCTCGGTGCACGAGCCCGCGGACAGCGTGGTGTTGATCTCGACCAGTTGCTTGTAGAGGCGGCGGAACTGCGCCTCGCCGGCGCGTGCCTCCTTCGAGGCGGAGGTCTGGTGGCTGCGGGTGATGCCGGCCGCGTGCGCATCGGCGAGCAGCAGGGACAGCAGGGCAATCGCGATGATTCTCATGGACGGGTCAACACCTCTTGCTTTTCGACCTCAGCCGGATCGAGCTCGATGCCGAAGCCCGGCTTTTCGGACAGACGCACGAATCCGTTGCTGGTGAGCGGCGGATCCTTGATGAAATGCAGTTTCTCCGGCACGTGGTTGATCAGGTACTCGCCGAAGGGGCACACGGCCGGCGACTGGCTCGCGACGATGGCGAGCGCCGCGTGCACGTTGTGGCAATGCGGAACCAGTTTGACGCCGTGCACCGAGGCGAGATGCGCCACCTTCAGGGTCTCGCTGACGCCGCCGCACCACTCGGGATCCGCCTGGATGAACTGCAGCGCGTCGCCCTCGAAGAACTGCTCGGCTTCCCAGCGACCGTACAGGTGCTCGCCGGTCGCGATCGGCACGCGCGTGGAACGGCTCAGGCGGATGAAACTCTCGAGATCCGACATCGGCACCGCTTCTTCCAGCCAGCAGGGCCGGAACTGCTCCACCTTGCGGCACCACTCGAGCGCGTAGTCGAGGTCCCAGCCCTGGTAGGCGTCGAACATGAGCTGCACGTCGTCGCCGACCGCCTCGCGCAGCGCCTTCACCAGCTGGACATTCAGATCCATGCCGCGCGCTCCGTCGCCAGGGCCATGACCGAGGAACCATTTCTGGCGGATGAAGCCATCCTTCGCGAGTTGCGCGGCGCGCTTCGCGGCCAGCGGCGGGTCGATCGAGAAGCCGAGGCAGCTGCCGTACACGGGCACCGGGTACTGGGTGGGCCCGCCCAACAAGCGGAACACGGGGACTTCGAATACGCGGCCGCGCAGGTCCCACAGCGCATTGTCGATGTAGCTGATGGCCATCATGAAATGGCCTGCGCGCGAATGGCGGTTCGAGCGGTACATCTGGTCCCAGATACGCTCCACGGCCAGCGCATGCTGGCCGATGACCAGCGGCCGCAGGTTGCCGAGCAGCATGGGCAGTGCCTCGCGATCCACGGCGCCGTAAATGCCCTCGGCACCGCCGCGCGTGCGGATGCGCACGTAGTAGTGAGTCAGCGGCCGCTGCTCTTCCTTTGTGCCGGCGGGCGGATCCTTGAAGGGCTTCGGGCGCCGCTCCTCGTACAGGTGCAACGGATTCACCTGGTACTGGCGATTGAGTCCTGGCACGAGCGCATGCGTGCCCGAGAGCTTCAGCACCTCGACCTCGCTGATGAGCAGCGCGTCGTCGGACACGGCGGCCGCGAACGCATCGCGCGTGAAGGCGGGCAGGAAGGCGAGCGCGGCGCCCGCGCCCACGTGTTGCAGGAACTCTCGGCGTCGCATGCGCGCTCCTGGTG
>DASTHJ010000201.1:0-20257 GCA_035718265.1 Steroidobacteraceae bacterium
CGCGTTCCGCAAGGTGCGGCCGCCGGAGGAACGCTCCAGCGAGGCCAAACTACAGTAGGGCTCAGGGCTTTGCACGCTCCGGCACGCCGCGAGCGCGGAACTTGAACACGAGGAACTTGAGCGGCTTGTCGCCCGAGTTGCGGATGCCGTGCCAGTCCCAGGGCCTGGTGTACATGAGGTCGCCGGCATGCAGCGGCTGTTCGCGGCCATTCAGGAACCACGTCCCCTCGCCCTCGATGACGTACTGGAATTCCTCGTCGGCGTGCTGGTGCGGCGGCTGCAATTGCTTGCCGGGCAGGAAAGTCAGCGAGGCGGTGAGCAGGCTGCTCGTGCCGAAAGTGGGCGTGCCGTCCTCCGTATATATATGTATCTCGCCCCAGTCGCCCGTGGAGGTACGCGCCTCGCCGGCCGCATGAATGTGGGATTCGAGCGCGGGCTTGCCGGGCTTCTGCGCCCAGAGCACACCGGCACCGAAGGATGCGGCGACGAGCGCCGCGGCGGACAGGAATCGGGTCTTCATGACCCGATTCTCGCACCGCCGGCGCGCCTTCAGTGCGCCGTCGTCGATTCCTTCAGCTGCGAGCCGATGCGCACCACGTCCGCGAGCGTCCGGCACTGCAGCTTTTCCATCATGCGCGCCTTGTACACCTCGACGGTGCGCGGGCTGATCTGCAGGCGCGCGGCGATGTCACGGTGGTTCAGGCCCTCGGCCAGCAGCTCCAGCACGGCGCGTTCGCGCGGCGTGAGGCGCTCGATCTGGCCGCTGACGCGCGCGCGCTTCTCGTCGTGCGCGTGGCGCTCCGCGTCGATGCGGATGGCGTTCGACAGCACGTCCATCAGCACCTGGTCGTCGACGGGCTTCTCGAGGAAGTCGACGGCGCCGTTCTTGAGCGCGGTGCGCGTGGTCGCCACGTCGCCGTGCGCGGAGAGCAGCACCACGGGCATGGTGTCGCCGCGCTTGCTGAGCTCGTCCTGCAATTCGAGGCCGTTCATCTGCGGCATCTTGAGGTCGGTGAGCAGGCAGCCGCGCTTGCCCGGCTCGTACACGGCGAGGAAGTCCGCGGCGGAGGCGAACACGGCGGCACGCATGCCTTTCAGCGAAATCAGAAGGCTCAACGCATCCCGCACGGCGGCATCGTCGTCGACCACGTAAACGGTGGGAGTTTCCTGCAGCATCTCTTGGTTCATGTTCATGTTCATGTCATTGCATCCGCGGGTGGGGGCTCGAGGGGTAAGGTCACACAGAATCGGGCGCCGCGCAGCCTGCGCGCCGGCATCGACGCGATTTCGCCGCCGCGCGCCCGCACCAGCGAGCGGCTGATGGCCAGGCCCAGGCCCATGCCATCCGACTTGCTGGTCACGAACGGTTCGAACAACCGGTCCGACACCGACAGCGAAATCCCCGCGCCCGAGTCTTCCACGGCGATCGTCAGCTTGCCATCCTCGGCGCTGGCTCGTATTTCGATTCGCTTGATCTCTTCGGGCATCTGCGCGGTCGCATCGATGGCGTTCGCGATGAGATTGTGCAGCACCATGCGCAGTTGTGTCTCGTCGGCTTCGATCTCGGGTAGTTGCGTATCCGCAAATACTTCGAGCGCGATGCGGGAACGGGCCAGCGGATCGGCGAATGCGGCTGCCGCGGCATTACATAGCTCCGGCACGCGCACGCGCTCGCGGCGCGATTTGCCGCCTATGTAAAAGTCGCGCAGCCGGTGCAGCACTTCGGCGGCGCGCATGGCCTCGTGCGCGGCCTTGCGCACCGTGGCACGCAGCCGTTCCTCCTCCGCGCTGGTGGTCGCGGAGGCGAGGATTTCCGCGGCATTCAGGTACGAGACCAGCGCGGTCATGGGCTGGTTCAATTCGTGGGTCGCCGCCGAGGCCAGCTCGCCGGCGGTCGCGAAGCGCAGCGCCCGCGCCAGTTCGGCGTCGCGCTCGCGCAGTTGCTGCTCCGCACGGCGGCGCTCCGCGATGGCGGCGCCCAGCAGCAGCGCCGTCAGGGACAGGGTCAGGATCAGCAGCTGCATGTCGCTGAAGCGCTGCGTGAGGATGTCGGCGGCCGCGGCCACGATCAGCCAGCACTGGATCGCCAGCACCGCGAACAGCGCGCCCAGGTTCCAGCGCAGGCCGATCCAGATCACCGGCAGGAACAGCAGGTAGAAGAAGCGCAGCTGGGCGCCGGCCGGCAGCGTGAAAATCACGCCGAGCAGGCCGGCGACGACCACGACCTGCAGGGCGATTTCCGCGCCGCGCCCACGCCAGAAAGGGCTGGACCGTACGCGCGGATGCGCGGCGAGCAGCAGCAGTGGCGTCACCATGAGCACGCCGTTCATGTCGGCGAACCAGTAGCGGGCGATGCAGCGCAGCGCCTCGGTCTCGGGAATGTCGCCGGACGCGATGTACAGCCCCACGTATCCGGCCGACGTGCTCAGCGCGATCGCGCCCACCAGCCCCGCGAACGTGGCCGCTTCGGGTGCGCTGTTCACCGCGCGATCCGGCAGCAGGCGCCGGGCGAGCACCGCCATCACCGCGTGGTTGGCCGCGATCCACACCGACGAGAGTCCGATCGCCCACAACTCGAGTCCGGCACTGCGGAAGTACATCTGCGCCGCGAAGGCACCGATGGCCGCGGCCACCGCGAACTGCGGGCCCATCACGATCAGGAACGCGAGCGTGAGTCCCGCCTGCGGGTGCCAGGGAGTGATGCCGGGCCCGAGCAGAGGCCGCGAATGGCTCACCCACTCCAGCAGCAGGTACAGCGCGAGATAGGCGGCCGCCAGGGCCATTCGACGTGGCAAGGATCGCAAGGCAGGGAAAGTAAACCACAATTCGTCGCCGGGGGACCCCCGTACGAGCCGCAGGAATTCAGCGCGGCGGATTTTGTTTGGCGAGCGGGGCAAACACGCTGGTCGCGCGCCAGCGCGGCGCGTCGTCGCGATTCGCGATGCGCAGGGCCAGTCGCCGGATGACGTCTTCGTAATGTCCGACGGCCGCGAGATCCACGGGCTGGTCCGGCGCGTCCGTCACGGCGTGATAGCGCTCGGCATACCAGCGCTGCTGGATCTGCGCCTCGGCGCTGCCGACCTCGAAGCCCACCTTGGTGGCGAGCGCCGGGATGCCGGCGCGGATGAAGCTGTACTGGTCGCTGCGGATGAAGCGATTGCGCAGCGGCTCGGGATCGGACTGGACGTCGAGACCCGCCGCCAGCGCGACGGCGCGCACGTCGTCGCCGAGCTCGGACTCTTCCAGCCCGAACACCAGCAGCCTGCGCATGGGATGCAGCGGCAGGAACATGTCGGTGTTGAGGTTCGCGACCAGGTGCTGGCCGCGCGCACGCGCGGCGCTCACGAAGGCGCGCGAGCCCAGCAGGCCCACCTCCTCGGCGGTGACCGCGGCGAACACGATGGAGCGGCGCGGCGCTCGGTGACGCGCCATCTCGCGCGCCATCTGCAGCAGCACCGCGATGCCCGCGGCGTTGTCCATCGCGCCGTTGTAGATGCGGTCACCGGTGCCTGCGGTCGCGACGCCGAGATGATCGAGATGCGCACTCAGCACGACGTGCTCGGCGCGCAACGCGGGATCCGAGCCCGGCAGCCGCGCCACCACGTTCTCCGAGGTGGCCACCGACACGCGCGCATCGATGCTCGCGGCGATGCGCGCCGGCAGTTCGAAATGCGGCAGCGGCGCGACGCCGTCCATCAGTGCCAGGATCTCGTCCGCCGTGTGCCCGGTGCCCGCGAGTAGTTTGTCGACGCCCGCGGGATTGAACTGCAGGTAGAGCTGCAGGCCGGCATACGGGTCCTCGCCGTCGAGCAGCGCCATGTAGGGCTCGAGGCGCGATCGCGCCAGGCGTTCCCACGGCAGGTCGAGGTTCGCCGGATTCGGAATGGCCACCATGCCGACCGCGCCGGCGGCGCGATACACCTTCCAGCGCTCGGCCGTGGAGCCGAAGTGCGCGGCCGCGGCGCCGGGCACGCGCGGCGGCGCGGTGGCGAAGAACACCACCACCTTGCCGCGCAGGTCGAGTCCCGCCAGGTCGTCGACGCCGTACTGCGGCAGCCTGAGCCCGTCGCCGACGAAGATCATCGGCGCCTCGATGCGGCGCGCGAAGTCGCCGCGCAGCACGATGATGGCGTCCTTGCCAGGCTCGAGCGGCCGGCGCGCATCGCCGTCGAGCAGCGCGAGACTGGAATTCGCCTCGACGATCTGCCGTGACTCGAGCCTCACCGGCTGGAAGAAGCCGTGCTCACCGCCGGGCTCGAGGTTCGCCTTGCGGAATTCCGCCGCGACGAATTCGGCCGCGCGGCGGTGACCGGGGGTGCCGGCCCGGCGGCCCTCCATCGCGTCGTCGGCGAGCACGCGCACGTCGGACCAGCAGCGTTCGCCGACGCGGACGGCCGCGCGAGTCGACAGGCCGCGGGCATCGGCCTGCGCAACCAGGAACAGCGCCGCGAACAGCGGCGCCCATCGTGCCGGGGCATGCATGAACGCCCGTATATCACGAACGATCAGTAGCCGCCGTTGCCTCCGCCGCCGCCGCTCGCGGCGGCCACCGCGGCCACGCCGACCACCACGGCGCCGACGATCAACGCCATCCGGTTGGCGTGCGCGTCGGAACGCCGCACGTCGAGCGAGGCGATGTCGGCGTACGGAATCCGCACGTCGCGGCCCACCAGCGCTTCGTCCTCCAGCGCGGTCACGGTGAACTTGCGCGTCGTGCCGTCCTTGCGCGCGACGACCACGGACTCGCCGACCTTCACGTCCGGCTTCGCGATCGCCTGCCCGGCCGACGGCTGGTAGGGCACGTGCTGCAGTGTCGTGCAGCCGGTGGTCAGAAATGCGGCAGTGGTCAGCAGCGCCGCGCCGCGCGTCCAGTGATTCATCCTCGTTTCCTCGTTCGTTGACCAGCCGTGAGTCACGCGAACGGGCGTCCGGGTTCTCGGCGCCGGAGCTCCGCAGGAATTCGTAATGTTGCGCCGGTGCTAGGGCTGGAACCCCACCGGCAGCTCGCGGGCAGGCAATTGCACTTTTACGCCCGGCGAAAGATCCGCGGCCGAGTGCCCGAGCTGCAGCGTGTATTCCCCGGCTGCCACTCGCCAGACCAAACCGTCTTCGTGGAATACGCCGAGCAACCGGGGATCGACCCGCACCGAGACCTGCGCACTCTCGCCGGGTTTCAGATCCACCTTGCGCCAGCCGGCCAGCCGCTTCGGTGCCTCCCATCCGCCGGCGGCCGGCGAGACGTATACCTGCGGTACGTCGGCACCGCGCTGTTCACCGGTGTTGCGCACCTCGAAACTCACGACCAGCTCGCCGTCCTCGAGCTGCGCGCGCAGTCCGCCGTATTCGAATTTCGTGTACGAGAGTCCGAAGCCGAACGGGAACAGCGGCTGCTGGCCCTGCGCATCGAACCACTTGTAGCCCACGGTGGCGCCTTCGCGGTAGTTGGCCTGGCCGGTCTTCTTGCCCTGCGCGTCGTGCTCCTCGAGCGTGGCGCGCGCGAACTGGCCCGCATCGCGCGGGAAGCTGATCGGCAGGTGGCCGGAGGGATTCACGCGCCCGGTCAGCACGTTGGCGATGGCATCGCCGCCGCTGCTGCCCGGGTACCAGGCCTGCAGCACGCCCTGCACCTGCCCGATCCACGGCATGAACACCGCACCGCCCGTTTCGAGCACGACCACGGTGCGCGGATTCGCCGCGGCGACGGCACTCACCAATGCATCCTGTTCGTCGGGCAGCGTCAGCGGCTTGTCGACCGATTCGCCGGTCCACTGGGTGACGAACACCAGCGCCACATCGCTGCCCGCGGCGAGCTTCGCGGCCGCCTTGCGATCCTTGCCGCTGGAGAACCTGGCCTTCACGCCGAGCGACTGCAGCGCGCGCAGCGGCGATGAGGGGTAGTACATGATGGGCCCCGGCCAGCTCGTGGGCTCGAGGCCCGGCACGGCATTGCCTTCGACTGGATACACCAGCGACGAACCACCGCCGGCCAGCACGCCCTTGTCCGCGTAACCGCCGATCACGGCGACGCGCGCGCCCTTCTTCAATGGCAGTACGCCCGCTTCGTTCCGGAGCAGCACCATGCCCTGCTCGGCGCCCTCGCGCGATACCAGCGCGTGCGCCTTCAGGTCAGCCGGCGGGAGTTCGAGCGGCGCGGCCGTCACTGGATGATCGATGACACCCTTGGCGAACATCGTGCGCAGGATGCGCCCGGCCATCTGGTCGAGGCGCTGCTCCTTCAGTTCCCCCGAGGCCACCGCCTTCAGCAGCAGTTCGCCGAAGTACGGCTTGTCGTCGAACGGATAGCCCGATTGCTGGTCGAGGCCCGCGAGCGCCGCCTTCGCCGTGCTGTGCGTCGCGCCCCAGTCGGACATCACGAACCCGCCCCAGCCCCAGTCCCGGCGCAGCACGTCGGTGAGCAGCCAGGCATTCTCGCAGGCGTGATCGCCCGCCACCTTGTTGTACGAGCACATGACCGAACCGGGATCGGACTGCTCGATGGCGATCTGGAACGCCAGCAGGTCGGACATGCGCGCCTGCGCGGGATCGATGCGCACGTCGATCGAGTTGCGGTCGGTTTCCTGGTCGTTGAGCGCGAAGTGCTTGATGGTCGAGATGACGTGGTTGGATTCGATGCCGCGGATCTGCGCGCCGACCATCACGCCGGCGAGCAGCGGATCTTCGCCCGCGTACTCGAAATTGCGGCCGTTGCGCGGCTCGCGCACCAGGTTCACGCTGCCGGCGAGCATCACGTTGAAGCCCGAGGCGCGCGCTTCCGCGCCGATCATGGCGCCGGCGCGCAGCGCCAGCTCCGGATCCCAGGTGGCGGCGGTTGCCAGGCCCGAGGCCAGCGCGGTGCGACCGCGCTTGTGCTTCGCCCCGCCCTGCGTCGCCACGCCGAGCCCGGCGTCGGTGGCCCATTGCGGCGGAATGCCCAGCCGCGCAATGCCGGGCACGTAGCCGGCCGAGCCGGCGCGCGCCTCGGCCGGCGTCGTGAACTTCTTCCAGGGCGCGTCGGTACCGAAGTACGCGAACACCAGTCCCTGCTTTTCCTCGCGCGTCATCTGCGCGAGCACCAGCGCGGCGCGCTGGTCGGCGTCCAGCGCGGTGTTCATCCATGGCTGGTCGCCGGCATCGGCGTGTGCCACCGCGACTGCGACCGTGAAGGCCGCGACAAACAAACAACTCCAGGCGTGACGGCGTAGCACTCGGATGATCCCCCCTCGATGGATGTCGGGAGTTGAGCACATTCCTCGCTAGTGCGCACCCGGCCCGGGCACTCGCCCGGCGCGGCTCAGCGCCGCGTGATCGCGCGCAGCCTGCCGGATCCGCCACCGCCGCAGAAGAAGCGATCGCCGCCGTCGGACTCGAGTCCCGAGACCATGACGCCGGCCGGCAATTCCCGGGTCTGCAACACCTTGCCACTGGCGGGATCGACCTGGCGCAGCTCGCTCTGCTCGCCTTCCCAGACTCCGTGCCACAACTCGCCGTCCACCCAGGTGACACCGGTGACGAAGCGATTGGACTCGATGGTGCGCAGGATGCGGCCGGTTTGCGGGTCGATCTCGTAGATCTTCCGCTCGCGATAGTGTCCCACCCACAGCGATCCCTCGGCCCACGCCAGGCCGGAATCACCACCGCTGGCGGGCGCCGGAATGCTGGCGAGCACCTGTCCGGTCGTCGCGTCCAGCTTGTGAATGCGCGCCTCGTTGATCTGGTACAGGTGCTTGCCATCGAACGCCGTTCCGGCGTGCGCGGCGATCCCGAAGGATCCGCCGAGCTCACCCGTGTCGGGATCGAGCGATGCGAGCCGGTCGCCGAGCGCCATCCATACCTGGCGACCGTCGTAGCTGACGCCGTGCACCTGCGGCGAGCCGGGGAATGGCCCGTATTCGCGCAGGACCTTCGCGTTGCTTCGTTTCATGACGCCATGCTAACCAGTGGGCAGCGGAATGGAGAGTAACAAGCTGGTCGCGAATCCCGGCACGGGCGGCGTCATCCAGCGGCGCGAACGGCCGCGGCCCACGGACTGCACCTTGCCCGCCGCGGACAGCGCGTCGAGCGCGCGCTGCACGTTGCGCTGGCTCTCGCCGAGCGCCAGCGCCAGCGCGGAGCTCGACCACGATTCGCCATCCGCGAGGAACGCCAGCACCGGCGCGTACTCCTCGTCCACCGGGCTCGCGAGCACGCACACTTCCCGGGCACGCTGCGGCCGCAGCGCGAACCCCTGTGGCGTGGCGTGCACCTCCGCGAGTGCGCGCAATGCACGACGCAGCCGGCCGATCTCGACGCGCAGCCTGGCGCGGTAGGAGTCGTCCGCCTGCCGTGCACGGAACGCGCGTGCCACCAGCGCCTGGCGCGAAACATCCCCGGGCCAGGCTTCGGCCAGCGCGCGCGCCAGCGTGAACAGCACGGGGCGCCGGCCGAGCGCGACCGCCGTGCCGCGGGCGCGCACCACGTAACGGCAGGCGTCGACGATCAGCGCCCTCGAGGTCTGCAGCGCCTCGACTTCCTCGAGTTTCAATGAGCGTTCGTCGCCGTTCGAAAACAGCCGCGCGACCGGCGCATCGAGCGCGCGGGACGCGATCTCGACTTCCGCCAGCAAGGCCGGAATGCCCGCCTGCCGCGCGGCCTGCGTGGCCTTCGCGAGCGCGGCGCGCGCCACGCCACCCCGCACGCGCCGCGCGGCGATACCCGCGGTCGCGAGCGCGTGCACGGCGCGCAACGCGGGCGGCAGTTTGCCGGCATCCAGGCCGGACAGCAGCCGCTCGGCCTCGTCGAGGCGGCCGATCAGCAGCAGCCGGCGCACCTCCAGATGGCGCGCGTGCGCGGCATTGGTGCCATCGCCGTGAGCCTCGAGCGTCACGCGCGCCGCGTCCAGCGAGCGCATCGGCCAGCCGAGATCGCGCGTCGCGAGCGCGATCTCCGCCTCGGCCACGATGCAGCGGGCGCGCGCCAGCGCCTCGCGTGGTCCGAAGGCGCGCGCCGCGCTGCGCACCAGCGCGCGCGCCCGCGTGAGGTCGCCGAGCTGCGCCATCGCGATGCCGCGCAGGGCGAGCGCGGGCGGATCGTCGCGCAGGCCGACGCGCTGCAGCGCGCCGAGCGGATCGCCGGCGGCCAGGGCGCGCGCAGCGGCGGTGATCAGCGAGTCCACGACTGCCGGCCCCGCAATCCCGCCACACTTGTCACTCCCATGCCGCGCCGCACGAGATCTAGTGTACGCGCAGCACTCATCACGGAGACCGCACGATGACATCGCACAAGACCACATCCCGGCAGGACTGGCTGGCCCGCCGGCTCGAGCTGCTCGAAGCCGAACGGGATCTCACGCACCGCATGGACGAAATCGCGCGCCGCCGCCAGGCGTTGCCCTGGGTCCGCGTGGAGAAGGACTATCAATTCGACACCGGTGAAGGCCGGGCGTCGCTCGCGGATCTGTTCCGCGGCCGCTCGCAGCTCATGGTCTATCACTTCATGTTCGGGCCGGACTACGAAGCGGGCTGTCCCTCGTGTTCGGCGATCGCCGACGGCTTCGAGGGATTGCAGGCGCACCTCGCCAATCACGACGTGATGCTGTGGGCTGTGTCGCGCGCACCGCTCGCGAAGCTGCAGGCCTACCGGCGGCGGCTGGGCTGGACGTTTCCCTGGGCCTCCTCGTTCGGCGGCGAGTTCAACTACGACTTCAACGTGTCCATCACCGAGGAGCAGCAGCGCCGCGGCGGCTCCGAGTACAACTACGCCAAGGGCCATCCGATGGAAGCCCGCGACATCCCCGAGATCGTGCAGCAGTTCGCGGCGCGCTGCGGTACCGATGGCGCGACCTATGTGCGCGACCGTCCGGGCATGAGCACGTTCGCGCTCGAGGATGGCGTCGTCTATCACTGCTACTCCACCTATGCGCGTGGTCTCGATGGCCTGTGGGGCATGTACCAGTGGCTGGATCGCGCGCCGAAAGGACGCAACGAGCAAGGCATCTGGTGGAAGCGTCGCGACGAGTACGACAAGCGCGCATGACGACGCGCGACCGCACCTGGCTGGGCGCGGTCACGCTGCTGTTCGCCGGCAGCGCCGCGCTCACCGTCATCGGCTGCAATGCCATGGCATCGATGGGCGGCATGCCCATGCCCGGCGATTGGACCATGTCGATGACCTGGATGCGGATGCCGGGCCAGTCCTGGCCGGGCGCCGCGCTGATGTTCATCGGCATGTGGTCGGTGATGATGCTGGCGATGATGCTGCCGGTGCTCGCGCCCGTGTTGTGGCGCCAGCGTTCGCGACCCGCCGCGGGCGCTCGCACCCATCCGGCGGCACCGCCATTCGCCGCGGGCTATTTCGCAGCCTGGATCGTCCCGGGCGCCGTCACCTATCCATTCGGCGCGGCGCTGGCGGAAGCCGCGATGCGGGTGCCGGCGCTGGCGCATGCCGTGCCGGTGCTGGCGGGAGCCGGCATGTTGCTCGCGGCCGTCGTGCAGCTCAGTGCCTGGAAGCGCCGGCAGCTCGAGTGCTGCCGGGCATCGATCGATCCGGCGCCGACGAGTCCGTGGCGGCAGGGATGGCGACTGGGATGGCGCTGCGTGCGCTGCTGTGCGCCGCTCACCGCCATGCTGCTCATGCTCGGCGTCATGCAGCCGGCAGCCATGGCGTGCGCGACCCTGGTCATCGCGGCGGAACGGCTGCTGCCTGCCGGCGTGCAGGCCGCCAGACTCTGCGGCGCCGCGATGCTGCTCGGCGGCACGCTCATGCTGGTGCGCGCACTCGCATGAATCATTCCGCGGGACCGTCGCCCGCCAGGAACACCGACGGGCGCAGCAGCTCGAGCGCGGCGCGCAGCCGGGATGTGAACCGCGCGGAAGCGCCCGTCGTGCGCCACGACTGATCGATCCCGCGGACCGGAGCGGCGCTTGCAGGGGCGCGCCGCTGCGGCCACAGGCCTCAATTTGCCGCGATGCCGTTCAGCCCGGCCAGCGCCGGCAGGCCGCCGCGCACGCCGAGACTGGTCAGCGACCCATCGCGGTTGATCGCGAACGCACCGACGGTGCCGCTCGCGGCGTTCAGCGAATACAGGAACCGGCCGTCGACGCTGACCGCGATGTCGAGGTTGGTCGACCCCGCCGGATTCACGCCGACGATGGTGCTGCCGATCGGATGCAGCTCGCCGTGCGCCTCGATCGCGAAACCGGCGATCGAGCTGCTGCCGGCATTCGACGTGTAGACGAAGCGGCCGTCCGGCGTCACGACGTTCCAGCAATTGGCATCGCCGAGCGTCGGGAGGCTGACGCTGACCGGCAGTAGTTTGCCGTCGGCGCCGATCCGGTACGAGGAGATCGCCGAGCCGAGCGGCGCACCGCTGCCGGTCTCGGCGACGATGACCGTGCCGTCGGGAGCGAACACCGCGGAGAACGCACCGGGACCGGCGCTGGCGTTCACGTTGATGTCCGACAGGCGGCCGTCGGGCTGCACGCGGAACACGTCGATGCTGTTGGTCGTGCGCTCCGTCACGACCAGGAAGTGGCCGTCGGGTGAGAAGGCCAGTGACGCGGAGTTCGCGAAATTGCCGCTGAGGAAGCGCTGCGAGTCGTGGATGCGGCTGAGCCGGCCGCCATTCAGGCGGAAGCCGACCACGCTGCTGCTGCCGGCGGTGTTCAGCACGTAGACCAGCCTGCCGTGCTGCGCCACCGCGTTGGGCTCGCTGCCGCCGGTGGGAACGCGGGCGGTGAGCAGCAGGCGCGAGCCCAGCACGCGGAACACCGACAGGTCGCCGCTGCCCGCGTTGGTCGCGAACAGCAGGTTGCCGTCGTCGCTCAGCGTGAGCGAGCCCTGCGAACCGAGCGGATCCACCGTGCCGCCGCTGCCGCGACCGGCCGTGGAGTAGCGGCGCGGACTCTGCAGCGTGCCGTAGGGCGTGCGCTCGTAGGCGACGATTTCGTTGGCGTCGGCATCGTTGGTCATGACGAACACGGCGTGTTGCGCGCCGGGGCCGCCGAAGTCGTCCGCGTTCGCCGAGGCGATGCCGCCGCCGGCGATGGCGCCGAGCACGAGCGCCGTACCTAACTTGTTCATGGGGTCCTCACGAGAATGGGGGTTGATCGCTCCCACCATCGCCGCGCCGTGCCCGGCCGTTACGCCGAAACAATTTCCCGGTTGGTCCGGTCCCCCGGTGACGAAGTCCGGACGCCGGACGAAGACTCATCGAGGGAATGTGGACGCGGCCAATCAAGAGTGGCACTGGACCATGCTGATGGAGCAATCGCTGGACGGCGATCTGTCGGCCTATCGCCAGCTGCTGTCCGCGCTCGCGCCCGCGCTGCGCCGCACGATCCGCTCGCGGGCCGGCAGCGCCGGACTCGACGCCGAAGACGTCGTACAGGAGGTTCTGCTCGCCTTGCACCTGAAACGCAACACCTGGGTTCGCGGCACGCCGGTGGCGCCGTGGGTCGCGGCGATCGCGCGCAACAAGCTGGTCGACGCGTACCGTCGCCGCGGGCGGCGCATCGAAATCCCGATCGACAGCGTGGTCGACACGCTGCACGACGACGGCGACGACGGCGAGGACCGCTCGCGCGACCTGGCTCGCGCCATGGCCGGGCTCAGCGCGCGCCAGCGCGCCGTGCTCACCGCGGTATCGCTCGAGGGGTGCACGGCGCAGGAAGCCGGCGCGCGCCTCGCGATGTCCGACGTCGCGGTGCGCGTGACGCTGCATCGCGCACTCAAGTCCTTGTCCGCATTCCTGCGCGGGGGAGACGCATGAATACCGAAGCGCTGATCCGCGCGATGACCCTCGACGCCGCCACCGCGGTGACCCCGCTGCCGCTCGTGATGCGGCGCGCGCTGGCGCTGGCCGTGCTGGGAGCGCTGGCACCGTTCGCGCTGCTGCTGCAGCCGCGCCCGGACCTGGCGCAGGTGTGGCTGGGCGTCGGGTTCGTGGTCAAGGTCGTGGTCATGGTGTGCCTGGCGATCACCGCCTGGAAATCGGTGCAGCGCGTGTCGACGCCGCTCCCGCCGCGCGCGCCGCTGCGCCTGCTGTGGTTGCCGCCCGCGCTGCTGCTCGCGGGCGTGCTGCTCGAGTTGCTGACCCAGCCGCCGGCCAGCTGGACCGCGGGCGTGCTGGGCCGCAACGTCACGCACTGCCTGGCGTACATCCCGCTGCTGTCGCTGGCGCCGGCCGTCGTGCTGCTGCTGGCGCTGCGCCGTGCCGCGCCCGCGCGGCCCGGACTCGCCGGCGTCGTGACCGGGCTCGCCGCCGGCGGGCTCGGCGCCAGCCTGTACGCGCTGGCCTGCCCGGAGGACAGTCCGCTGTTCGTGGCCGCGTGGTATTCGCTCGCCATCGCATTGGTCACAGGTGTCTGCTACGCCGCGGGCCGGCGCTGGCTCAGGTGGTAGCCGCGCGCCTGCAGCCGCACGGTAGTTAGCCCGTGGCGCGGCTCATCCGGGCTCGGCGCACAACACCACGCGCCACTGGTCCGGATCCTCGAAGCTCACGCTCTTGTCCAGCCAGTACGGATTGACGGGCTGCACGCTGCGGTGCCCGAGGTACTCGAGCCGCCGCCGCAGCCGCTCGACCTTGGCGTGCGTCGGCAGGTAGAACACCAGCAGGTCGTCGGCATCCGGCGGCGCGGCGCGCCGCGCCCCCTCGTGCTGGGTGAATTCGAGATGCGCGCCGCCGGGCATGCCGAGGATCACGCCGGAATATCCGGCGTGGTGCAGGAAGGATTCGATGACCGGCAGGCCGAGGCCGTCGCGGTAGAACGCCACCACGGCATCGAGCCTGTGTGTCGCGCGCGCAATCCGCACGCGCACCCGTTCGCCGATGGAGCGTGACGGCGTGCGCCGCTCCAGCAAGCGCGCCGCGAGAGTGCCCGCGCCGGCATTCATCATCGCACCCGGTCCGCTGATCGCGGCAGCAGGCGGCACATCGCGATCCGGCATTCGGGCCGGGGCAGCCAGCGGCGTTCGTAGTCGAGATCCCGTCGCAGCTCGGGACCGCAGTCCGCTTCCGCGACGCGCACGAACCCGCAGCGCTCGTAGAACGCGCGATTCCAGGGCAGGTGATCGTAGGTAGTGAGCCAGAGCGCCGCGGCGTGCGCAAGACTCGCGGCCCGGATCATCGCTTCCAACAATCGCGTGCCGACTCCCCGCCGCATGTGGGCCTGCCGGACCGAGAGCTGTTGCAGGTAGGGCTGGCCGTCGCGTTCGCCCAGCGCGGCGAAACCAATGGCATCGCCGTGCGCATCGAGCCCCAGCAATACGTTGCCCGCAGCGATGCACCGCGCCCAGCGGGCGCGCTCGGTGACCGAGAACTCGTGATCGTCGGGCAGATCCAGGAACAAGCCCGCCGTCTCGAACAGCATTCCGGCATCCGTATCGATGTCGTCGCACAACGCGAAATCCTGCGGCGCGGCGCTGCGCAGCCGCAGCAGACCTGGCGCACGTCGCGAATGACCATCCATGCGCGATTCATCGCCACGTACGGCGCTTTCGTTACCGTGTCAGCATCGTCCGAGAAAAAAACGCACCGCAGCGACCCTACGGGCGTTCCCCGATGGAAGAACGCTGACGCGACGTTGCGCCTCTCTGACACAGCTATTTCCGACTCCATGACCAAAGCTTCCGGAATCACGTAACGGCCCGCATTCCGGGAGATAAATCATGGTCAAGAAGATTCCGAACGCACCTCGTTCCCGTTTCGCAACTGCAACACGGCGCCCGCGCAACCTGGTCGAGCTGGGCGTGCTCGCGGCGCTCGTCGCGCCGCTGCCACTGCTGGCGCAGGAGGCGACGGCGCCGCCCGCGCAGGCCGACCAGAGCGGACTCGAAACCATCGTCGTCACCGGCGTCGCCTCGGCGAGCGGCGTGAAGAAGCTGGAAGCCAGCTACAACATCGTCACGGCGAACGAAGAGGAGATCCGCCGCGCGAACCCCAAGAGCACGGCCGACCTGCTGAAGATCTCGCCCGGCATGTGGCCGGAGACTTCCGGCGGACAGACCGGCGCCAACATCGAGATCGCCGGCTTTCCCGGCGGCGGCGACGCGCCCTACTACACGACGCAGCTCATGGGCTCGCCGCTGTACGGCATGCCGACGCTGTCGTTCTTCGAGACCTCGAGCATCTTCCGGCTCGACGAGACCATCCGCTCCACCGAGATCCTGCAGGGCGGACCCTCCGTGGTGTTCGCCGGCGGACAGATGGGCGCGACCTCGAACTTCCTGCTGAAGACCGGTTCGGAGACGCCGGAGGGCACCGTCGGCCTCACCTACGGCGACGAGAACCTGATGCGCGCCGACGTCTTCTATGGCTTTCCGGTGGGCGAGAACTGGTTCGGCAGCATCGGCGGCTTCTGGCGCACCAGCGACGGCGTGCGCGATCCGGAGTTCGCCGCGGACGAAGGCGGGCAGATCACCGCCACGCTCAAGCACGAGGGCGACGCCGGTCAGCTCACGCTGTACGCGCGCTATCTCGACGACAAGAACCAGTTCATCACGCCGATCCCGGTGATCCAGCACGGCACCGACCGCTTCAGCGAGTACCCGGGCTTCGATGCGCAAACCGACACCTATTACAGTCACGCCATCCAGCACGTGACGCTGCCGGGCTACCCGAACGGCGGCACGCGCGCCGACCTCGCCAATGGCCGCGGCGCGCAGATGTTCTTCCTCGGCGCCAACTACGACCAGGAGCTCGGCGGCGGCTGGTCCATCGTCGACAAGTTCCTGGTCAACGGCGGCGACGTCGACACCAACGCGCTGTTCTCGGGGCCCAACCCCGCGACGCTCGAAGACGAGCTGTACAACATCCCGACGAATCTCAACGGTTTCCAGCTGCCCGCCGGCTCGGCGACGGCAACCTTCGTCGGCGGTGGCGCGGTGGCGCCCGACCAGGACGTCATCCAGCAGGGATGGTGGTTCATCCACAAGGAGCTCAATAACGTCAACAACGACCTGCGACTCAGCAAGGAAATCTTCGACGGCAACACCCTGACCATCGGCACCTATCTCGCCTACTACGAGATGGACGACGAGTGGAACCTGGGCAGCCTGATGTTCATGGCCAACGAACCCAACACGCGGCCGATCACCGTCAGCTACGTGAACGGCGACGGCGACACCGTGCAGTTCACGGACGACCAGGGCTTCGTCAACTACGGCGGCTTCAACATCACCGAGGCGGGCCACGCGTTCAACAAGGCCATCTACCTGTCGGATTCCTGGCGCGTCGGCCAGTGGCTGCTGGATGCCTCGGTGCGCTGGGAGAACCAGGAAGCCACCAACCGCGTCTGCAACCTGGCGAACGTCAACCTGGACGGCAACGACCTGACGGCCTACGACAACGCGGTGCCGGTGTGCGACGGCACGTTCGCCATCACGGACTACGACGAGGATTTCACGTCCTGGACCGTGGGCGCGAACTACGCCTTCACGGACAACATGTCGGCGTACGTGCGCATCAATCGCGGCGGGCACTTCCTCGACTTCGACAACGGCATCCGCGGCAGCACCACCGGCAACACCGATCCCATGCAGGTGGTCAGGAACTACGAAGTCGGCTACAA
Source organism: Steroidobacteraceae bacterium (assembly GCA_035718265.1). Classification (GTDB taxonomy): domain Bacteria; phylum Pseudomonadota; class Gammaproteobacteria; order Steroidobacterales; family Steroidobacteraceae; genus CADEED01. Next base: position 16,545 of record DASTHJ010000201.1, read on the forward strand.
GTTCCAGAACGACCTGATCTATGCCGACCTCAGCGCCTACTTCCGCGACTTCACCGGGCTCGCCTACCAGCAGACCACGTCCAGCGGTGCGCCCACCGGCAACCGCCTGTTCTACGGCTCCGAATCGAAGGGCATCAACTTCATCGGCGCGCTGACGCCGGGGGATTTCCGCCTCGAGCTGGTGGCCAACTACCTGGACGGCGAGTACACGGACTTCGACGCCTGCTTCCAGTTCACCAACGTCGTGACCGGTGATGGTTGCGCGCCCATCGAGGGCAAGCAGCTGCAGCGCCAGCCCAAGCTGCGTTACATGCTGACGCCCAGCTACCGCTTCACGGCGCCCTGGGGCGACATCGAGCCCTTCGTGACGTACACGCACATCGGCGACCGCACGCAGGACCAGTCGGGCCTGCAGCAGCTCGGCTCGTACGAGACCTGGGACTTCGGCGTGATTGCCAACATGGGCGACCACTGGCAGTTCACGCTGCGCGGCACGAACGTCACCGACGAGCTGGGCCTGACCGAGAGCAACTCGCGCATCTTCGGCGTGGCCGCCGACGAGGGCGGCGTGCTGCTGGCGCGGCCGATCGAGGGCGCCGAGTACAACTTCCAGGCGAGGTATCGTTTCTAGGGAGGATCGAGCCCGAGATACACCGTGCTCCAGAGTTGCGCGGCGTTCGATTCGTCGACGTCCGCGCCGGGGCGCCCGAAGGGCTCCGCGTGGAACCGGCCGCCGGACCACGACCAGGACCACAGCTCCGAGGTGCGCATCGCGCGGTTCTGTTCGATGACGGACCACAGGTCGGCGCGGGCGCGCGTCAGCAGCGCGCGCGTCCGCTCCGGCAGCTCGCGACGCAGCTGGCGCTCGAGGCCGGCGGCGAGCAGCGCCTGTTGCCACGACCAGATCACCGTGCCGTGATAGGCGAAGCGCGAGAACTCGCGCCGCAGGTCCGCGTCGACGAGCGCGGGATTCGCGACCAGCAGTCCCGCTCCGGTCATGAGGCCGGCGGGAAACGGCCGCAGGATCGCGGTGACACTGCGTTCCAGTTCCTCGGGTTCGGGCTGCGTGAGCAGCAGGCGGAAACCTTCATCCGAGTTCAGGATGGCAACCGGCCTGCCCTGCTCGTCCAGTGACAAGGCGTGGAATCGCAGTGGCTCGTCACCCAGCGCCTGCAGCGCGCGCCCGGCATCGACGCCGATTTCGCGCGCATAGCCTGCAATTGCGGTACGCGCCTTTGCGGCGTCCACCTCGACGGCGAACAGGCCGGGCGCCTGCCGCGACCAGGCCTGCGCCTGGAACCTGGCGCGCGCGAGCCGCTGGCGTGCGGGGTCGTCCAGGTAGTTGGCCAGCAGGCCGCTCTCGAACAGGCGCGACGCCGCTTCGAGTGCCGCCGGGACCAGCGCCGCGTTCACGTCGTAGGCATAGCGTCCGCGGCCCAGTCCCTGTTCGCTGTCGCGCCAGTTGCCGGTCATGCGCCCGGTCTTGAGCCCCACGAGATGGGTGACGACCGGGCGTTCCGCGAACGCCGCGCTGCGCTCGACGATCCAGCCGAGGTTGCGCGCCAGCGCGGCGCCGCGACGCTCGCCGCGCGCATCGCGCCCCGCGAGGAATTCGCGCGCGCGGGCGCGGCCGCGCGCATCGTCCAGCAGCCACTGCGCCGCGAGCGGCGCCAGCATGAAGTCATCGTCGACCATGCCGTAGTCGTAGATCGGCGTGGAGACGTGGTCGCGCCCCTCGCGAGCATTGCGCAACACCGCGAACTCGCCGATGTCCTCCTCGTGCGCGACCTCGCCGTCCGGCGCCAGCCGGTCGAGCACGGAGGAGATCGAGCTCTCGACGGCGTCCGGCTCGAGCACCGGCGCGAGCAGCAGCGCGGACATCAGCGTGTCGCGGCCGAAATACGTGTCGAAGCGCCAGGAACCCGCGAGGAATTTCTCGCGATAGCTCAGGAATCCGAGCACATTGCGCGCGCGTGCGTCGTCCCGCGCCCTGGAGTTCAGCAGCGGCCGCAGCGGCGTCAGCGGTGTATCACCGCTCAGCGCGCGGATCCTGAGCCGCAGGCCCTTGCCGGGCCGCGCCGCCCATGACTCTCTCGACAGCCGTGCGCCGTCGAGCGCGGTCACCACGAGTCGATAACCGGGAGCACCGTCGAGACGGTCGCGCGACCAGGTGACGCGGCCATCGAAGAAGCCTGGCTTCACCAGCACTTCGCCGGGCGCCTTGCGCTGCAATTCGAAATCCCGCAGCACGCGGATGGAGGACAGCACCGCCGCCCGCGGCCGCAGCTCCGCGTCGACACTCACCTCGAACTCGATGCCGTGCAGCATGCGGCGCCGCGCGTCGAGGATGCTCAGCGGGTGCGGCGGCACCAACAACTTCCACGACACCGGCTTCGCGGTCTTCTCGAACCACAGCCCGACACCGCTGTTGCCGGCCGGAAACGCCACGAGGATGCGCGGCTCGCTCCCCGAGCGCAGCAGCAGGTGCGCGGCTACCGGCCCCTGCTGGAAGAAGCTGTTGATGTTCCGCCCTTCGTCGATGCGGAACGTCAGCGGCGCGGCGTTCGCGGATGGCGTGTCGCAGACGGCATTCGCGCCGAACAGCATCAATCCCAACAAGGCCAGCAAGCGCATCCTGCCAGTCTGTCGATCCGCGATCGGTCGCAAGTATCAGCGGCGGGAGCGCCCCCGTGTCAGACTCCCTGGCCAACGTGGACGCGCGAACTCAACTCACGAGGTTCATGCAGAAGTATTCGCCGGCCGTGCGGCGCGATGCCGCGCGCGTGCTGACGCGGATTCGCACGCTGCTGCCAGGCGCCGTCGAACTGGTCTACGACAACTACAATGCGCAAATTGCTGCGCGGCTCCGGCAAGGAGATTCGTCACATCGTGCTCGAGGATGCGGCGACGCTCGAGCGCCCCGCGGTACGCAAGCTGCTGAAACTTGCGATTGCCAGTGCCTCCGCCCTGCCCGACGCAAGAGCGCGGCGTCGAATCGTCATCAAGGCCATCGTCGCGAAGCAACGACCGCGGCGACCGCAGGCGTAGTAGATTCCGCGCATGAAACGTCGCACGCTTTTCCAGATGGGAGCCGGCGCCCTCGTGGCCGCGCAAACGGAAGTCTCGATGGGCAAGTCCATTTCGCCGGACCGGCGCCAGGAACTGTACGGCCTGTTAGGCCGGCTGCCGCCGCGGGATCGCCCGGTGAGCGCGCGTCTGGTCTCGACGGAAGAGCGCGATGGCTACACGCTCGAGACACTGGTGCTCGATCTCAACGGCGAAGAGCCGGCCCCCGCCTATTTCGCGAAGCCGAAGGGCAAGCGCGGCAAGCTGCCCACCGTGCTCTTCAATCACTCGCACGGCGGCGGTTACACCATCGGCAAGAAGGAGTTCGTCGACGGGCGCGAATACAAGTACAAGCCGCCCTACGCCGAGTTCCTGACTTCGCTGGGTTACAACGCGCTGTGCTTCGACGCCTGGATCTTCGGCGAGCGGGCGCGCGAGCGCGCCGAGCTCGAGTCCTTCAAGGACTTCATCTGGCACGGCCGCGTGCTGTGGGGAATGATGGTCTACGACGCCTTGAAGGCGGTCGACTATCTGCACACGCGACCGGACGTGGACACGCAGCGGCTCGCGACCGTGGGCATGTCGATGGGCAGCTCCACCGCGCAATGGGTGGGCGCGCTCGATCCGCGACTCAAGGTGGTGGTCGA
>DASTHJ010000202.1:0-9639 GCA_035718265.1 Steroidobacteraceae bacterium
GGTGAGCGCAGATCCACGAACGAGTAGCGCACCGGCCGCTTGAGCTTGTACGCGTACTCGCCGGTGAGCAGCACCCAGGAGATGTGCGTCTCGACCAGGCGGACCTGCGCGACCGGATGCGGATACGCGTCCGGGCGCAGCAGCGGCGTCAACGAGGCGGGCAGGGCGGACATGGCAGGCATGTTGGACCCACCGCGCCGCCGCCCGAATGAGACGACGCGAGCTTCGGCGTCAGCCGGAGACTTCCGCGTATGGACAGCTCGCGCCACAGCCCAGCCGCGTGCAGATCGATCCGGTCACCGGCTCGGTCCACTCGATGCCGACGCCGTCCAGCTCGCGGCGCACCACGGTGCCGGTGCATTCGGCGCAGCACGTGCCATCCGCGCACAGCACGGCGATTTCGATCTGCGCGAACATCGGCAGCGGCACGATGGTCTCGAGGAAGGCGCCGCTCATGCTGACGTCGCGCAACCGGCCCGGGCCGTTGATTCTACGTCCCGCGGAGACGCTGACGCGCGCGCGGCACGGGCGGCGCCAGCCCCACCGGTGCTCCATGTAGAGCTTGCCCGACAGCGGCCTGACACGCGAAGCCTGGATCTCGAACGCTGCCATGGCCGGGCACTCTCCTTGCTGCATCGATGCCAGCGATTGTCGGCTCGAACGTCCGTCTGCCGCATCGGGGGAATCGAGGGGCAGGTACGCAGTACTGCGTACCCGCTCGCTCAGGCCACGAGCGGCGTCGCCGGCGTGCGCACCACGCGCATACCGCGCGCGCGCGGCGCGACTTGCGTGCGGGTGCCGCGCGGCTTGACGACCAGCACGTCGCAGGGCAATGCATCGAGCACGCGCTCCGCGGTGCTGCCGATGAACACGCGCTGCAATCCGGAACGGGAGACCGCGCCCATGACGACCAGCCCCGCGCCCGTGCGGCGCGCGACGGCCGGAATTTCCCGCGCCGGCGGGCCATTCACCAGGTGCCGGCACACCGGCGCGAGGTCACGCGCCGTCATGAACCGCTCGAAGGCCTCGCATGCCTGCCGCTCGAGGGCCTCGTGCGTGTTCGCCAGGGTGCGTGCATCCATGCCGGGGTCGCCGAGTGCCAGCAACCCGAGCGGCGGGTGGTTGGCGAACACCGCGTGCAGCCGGCCGTGCAGTGCCACGCTGAACTGCGTGGCGGCCGAGAGGATGTCGGCATCGAGCCGCGCGGGCTTGGCATGCGCATGCGAGGGATCGACGGCCGCCAGCACGACGGGCCGGCGATACGGTCGCGGGCTGCGCAGCAAAAGCACCGGCAGCTCGCTGGCGCGCAGCAGTTCCCAGTCGGTGAGCTGCATGACCCAGCGGACCGCGCGCGAGCCGTGATGGCACTCGGCCACGATCAGGTCGGCGCGCACCTGCGCCGCGCGGCGCACGATGGCCTCGTGCGGTGGATAGTCCCAGGTGGCCGACTGGCCGAGCTTCACGCCGCGCTTGCGCGCGATGGCCGTGTACTTCGCCAGGCGCGCGCGCACGCGCTCCACCGCGCGGATGCGCAGCGTGTCGATGGATGCGCCGCCGTCGAGCGGTGGCGCGAGGATCACGGGCGTCGCGAGCGCGTGGAACAGCTCGAGCGATGCGCCGAAGGACTTCGCCAGTCGGATCGCCTTGACGATGCCGGGTTGACGCGCGGCCTCGGGGTCCTTGACGGCGAACAGGATGCGGCGGATGGCAGGCATGTGACCTCCGATAAAGGCCAGATTCGGGATACTGAGAAACGTTACGCACGAACCGGCGCATTCGCGATTCGCAGCCGACCTTAATGCCATACGTAGTAGCCGCGATCCGCGCGCGCGGCGCTGCTGTTAGGTTGCCGACATGCAAACGCACCGCGTCCTGCTGTTCCTCGTGGTCGGAGTCGCGAGCGGCACCGCCTGGGCGCAAGCGCCCGACGCACGCATCGCGCGCGACCGGGAATTCCACGAAGGCGCGTGGCTGGAACCCGACCTGGCGCGCGGCGCGCGGTTGTTCGAGACCTGCGTCGCCTGCCACGGCCAGGACGGCCGCGGCAGCGACGATGGCGAGGTCCCGGCCATCGCCGGGCAGCATGGCAGCGTGCTGCTCAAGCAGCTCACCGACTTCCGCCACGACCTGCGTTGGAACGAGCGCATGCAGTATTTCACCGACCGCCATCATCTCGCCGACGCACAGGATCTGACCGACGTGGCCGCGTATGTCGCCTATCTGCCGCGCTTCCCGCGCACCGCCACGGGCATCGGCGATGGCACGTCGCTGCGCAAGGGCGCGAGCGTGTACTTCCGCGCCTGCGAACGCTGTCATGGACCACTGGGCCAGGGCGACCTGCTGCTCACGCGACCGCGCCTCGCCGGCCAGCACTACGGCTACCTGCTGCGCCAGTTGCAGGACACCGCGGCGGGCCGTCGGCCCGGCATGAATCGCGAGCACCGGGACCGGATCAGGGCGCTGACCGCCGCCGAGATGCGCGGCGTCGCCGACTATCTGTCGCGCCTCAGCCCGGACCTGAGCTCGACCAGGAGCCGCTGATGCCGCAACCGCGGGTCGCGCTCAGTACACGACGGCGCTGCTCGGCGCACTCACGCGCATGCCGCGCGGCTGCGCAACGACCTCGGAGACGAAGTCCGCGGGCTTGACCACCAGCACGTCGCAGGTCAGCGCGTCGAGGATGCGCTCGGCCGTGTTGCCGATGAATACGCGCTTCAGGCCCGAGCGCGACACCGCGCCCATGACCACGATGCCGGCGCGGAGCCGCTGCGCCGCGCGGGGAATCTCCACCGCCGGGTTGCCGTCGACCAGGTGAGCGCGCGGTCGCGGAATCCCGGCACTCGAGCGGAATTCCTCGAATGCCTGGCGTGTCTGCTCCTTGAGCTCCTGGTAGCTCAACGTCGACCAGGTCGTGAGTTTCGGCGGCTCGAGACCGACGATGGACGGGTAACTGGCGTGCAGCAGGTGCAGCGAGCCGCGCAGCCCCTGGCTGAATTTCGTGGCAGCCGCCACGATGCGGGCGTCGAGATGCGAGGGCTTGGAGCGCGCGTGCGCGGGATCGACGGCCGCCAGCACCAGCGGGCGGCGCCAGGGCTTCGCGTCGCGCAGCAGCAGCACCGGCACGGGGCTCAGGCGCAGCATCTCCCAGTCGGTGAGATGAATCAGCCAGGGCTGCGTGCGTCCGCCCCGGTGCCATTCGGCGATGACCACCTGCGCGTCGATGGCCTGCGCGCGGCGCACCACTGCCTCGGCGGGTGGATAGTCCCAGGCTATCGAGTAATCGCAGGCCACGCCGTGGCGGCGCACGGCTTCGCGCAGCCGCACGAGCGGGATGCGCACCTCGCCCTCGACGCGCTCGCGCAAGGCATCCACGGTGTTCGCCTCGCGGCGCGCGAGCTCGATGAACACCGGGTCGCAGATGGCATGGAAGAGCTCGAGCCCGGCGCCGAGCGCGCGCGCCGCCTGGATGGCTTTCGCCAGTCCAGGCGGACGCGCGGCTTCGGGATTGCGGATCGCGAACAAGGCGCGGCGCGCGGCCACGTCACTGCACCTTGATCTCGGTTGGTCGCTTGGCCTCGACCTTGGTCTTGCCGACGTGGATCGTGATCACGCCATCCTTGGACTCCGCGCGGATGCCGGCGGCGTCGGCGTTGTCCGGCAGCGTGAAGCTGCGCGAGAACTTGCCGTACACGGTCTCGACGCGGTGCATCTTCTCCTTCTTCTCCTCGGTCTTCTGCTTGCGCTCGCCGCTGATGGTCAGCAGGCCGTCGTCGAACGTGATGCTCACGTCCTCCTTCTTGACGGCGGGCAGGCTGGCGCGGATCAGGTACTCGGTATCGGTCTCGCTGATGTCCACCGACGGCGCCCAGTCGAGCGCCTTGTTGCCGTCCTCGAACACGCGCGGCCAGCGGCCGAACATCGAAGGAAAGCGCGCGAACGCATCGTCGATTCCCGAGAAGGGTTCCCAGCGGATCAGGCTCATGTTGGTACTCCTGTTTGATGGATTGCGCACGTCAAGCTACCCGCGCACGTCGGGACGCGGAATTCGCGGCGGTGCGTAAGCTGATGCGGAGTTCTACGTAGTCGTGATGACGCGTCGACGTCGTCGACGTGGGATACCATGTGCGAGCACCCGCGCCGAACGGCAGGAGGGACATGCGCTTGCACACCACCGCACGAGCCATGCGACTGCGCGCGCCGGGCGCGCCGCTCACCTGCGAGGCGGTCACGCTGCCGCGGCCGGGCGAACACCAGGTGCTCATCGACGTCGCCAGCTGCGGCGTGTGCCGCACCGACCTGCACCTGCTCGACGGCGAACTGCCCCTGGCTAACTACCCGGTGACGCCGGGTCACGAGATCGTCGGCCGCGTGCGCGAGCGCGGCGCCGCGGTCACGCGCTTCCAGGTCGGCGATCGCGTGGGCGTGCCGTGGCTGGCGCGCACCTGCGGCGAATGCGGCTACTGCCGCGCCGGCGCGGAGAACCTGTGCGACCGGCCGGTGTTCACCGGCTGCACCGTGGATGGCGGATACGCGACCCAGGTCGTGGCCGATGCGCGCTTCTGCCTCGCCATCCCGGCACAGTACGCGGACGACGAGGCGGCGCCGCTGCTGTGCGCCGGGCTCATCGGGTTTCGTGCTTATCGCGCGGCCGGCGACTCGCACGCCATCGGGCTGTATGGTTTCGGCGCTGCCGCGCACCTGCTCGCACAGCTCGCCGTGGCCGAAGGGCGCGAAGTGTTCGCTTTCACGCGTCCCGGCGATCGCGACGGGCAGCAGTTCGCGCGCGAGCTCGGCGCCGCCTGGGCCGGCGGATCGGATGAGCCCGCGCCGCGCGCGCTCGACGCGGCGATCATTTTCGCGCCGGTGGGCCCGCTGGTGCCGGCGGCCTTGGCGCAGCTGCGCAAGGGCGGACGCGTGGTCTGCGCGGGCATCCACATGTCGGACATCCCGTCCTTCCCGTATCACCTGCTGTGGGGCGAGCGTTCGATTTCCTCGGTCGCGAACCTGACGCGTGCCGACGGACACGATTTCATGGAGGTGGCGGCACGCGTCAGGCTGCGGCCGGCGGTGCAGTGCTTTGCACTCGAGCAGGCGAACGAGGCGCTGCAGAGCCTGCGCCGCGGCGAGCTGCGCGGCGCCGCGGTGCTGCGGAATTCCTGAGCATGTCCGCCGCCGACCTGCTGAACGGGCTCAGTGACGCCGAAGCCCACCGCCGGCTCGCGGCGGAGGGCTTCAACGAGCTGCCCGCGCGTGAGGCCCGCTCGCTCTGGGCGACGGCACTGGCCGTGTTGGGCGAACCGATGTTCGCGCTGCTGATCGTCGCCGCGCTGATCTACGGCGTGATCGGCGAGCTCGCCGAGGCCGCGTTGCTGCTGGCCTTCGCGACACTCTCGATCGCCATCACCTTCATCCAGCGCGGCCGCAGCGAGCGCGCGCTGGCCGCGCTGCGCGACCTGACCAGCCCGCGCGCGCTGGTGATCCGCGACGGCCGGCAGATGCGCATTCCGGGGCGCGAAGTGGCGCGCGGCGACCTGGTCATCGTCGGCGAAGGCGATCGGGTGCCGGCAGACGGCGTGCTGATCGCGGGCGATCACGTGCAGGTCGACGAGTCGCTGCTCACCGGCGAGTCGGTGGCGGTGCGCAAGCGGCCCACGCACGCGATTCCGGCGGCGCTGGACGCACCCGGCGGTGAGGGCACGGCGACGCTGTTCGCCGGCACGCTGGTGGTGCGCGGCTCGGGCCGCGTGCTGATTCTCGCCACCGGCCCGCGCAGCGCGGTCGGCGCCATCGGCGGTTCGCTCGCCGGCCTCGAGCGCGAGCAGCCGCGCCTCGAGCGCGAGACGCGCCGCATCGTGCTGATCTTCGCCACGGTGGGAGCGGTGTGCAGCGTGAGCGCCGTACTGCTGTACGGCTTCCTGCGCCACGACTGGCTCGAAGCGCTGCTCGGCGGCATCGCGCTCGGCATGGCGCTGCTGCCGGAAGAATTCCCGCTGGTGCTCACGGTGTTCACCGTCATGGGCGCCTGGCGCCTGTCGCAGTCGCGCGTGCTCACGCGGCGCGCCACGGCGATCGAGACGCTGGGTGCGGCCACGGTGCTGTGCACCGACAAGACCGGCACGCTGACGCGCAATCTCATGAGCGTCGCAATGCTGCGCGCCGGGGACGAAGCGTGGAGCGCCGGCGCGCCGCCGCAAGCCGTGGCGGATTCGCCGGTGCTGCACCGCTTGCTGGAGACGGCCATGCTCGCGAGCGACGCGCACCTGGTGGATCCGATGGAACGCGCGATCGCCGTGCTGCGCGACACCGTCGGTGGCGCGCGCCGCGACCGGCACCTGCTGCGCGAATATCCGCTGCGGCCGCAGCTGCTGGCGATGGGGCGCGCGTGGCGCGCGGGCGAGGATGCGGTGACGCTCGCCATCAAGGGCGCGCCCGAGGCAGTCGCCGGGCTGTGCGGGCTGTCCGTGCAGGAGCGTGCCGCCCTCGACGCGCAGGTCGACGCGCTCGCCGGCCAGGGCATACGCGTGCTGGCGGTCGCGTCCGCGTCGGTCGATGCTGCCTCACTACCCGAGTCTCTCGACGGCGCACGCGCGCGACTGCTCGGCCTGGTCGGCTTCGCGGATCCGCTGCGCGAATCGGTGCCCGAGGCCGTGCGCGAATGCCGCGTGGCGGGCATCCGCGTGATCATGATCACCGGCGACTACCCGGCCACCGCGCGCGCCATCGCGCGCCAGGCGGGCATCGAGAATGGCGAGCTGCTGGCCGGCGCCGATCTGGAGCTGCTCGACGACGCGGAGCTCGCGGAGCACGTGCGGCGCGTGTTGGTGTTCGCGCGCATTTCGCCGCAGCAGAAGCTGCGCATCGTCAACGCGCTCAAGGCGGCCGGGGAGGTGGTCGCGATGACAGGCGATGGCGTCAACGATGCGCCGGCGCTCAAGGCGGCGCACATCGGCATCGCCATGGGGGGACGCGGCACCGACGTCGCGCGCGAGGCGGCCTCGCTGGTGCTGCTCGACGACGACTTCGCCTCCATCGTGCGCGCGGTGCGTCTCGGGCGACGCATCTTCGACAACCTCCGCAAGGCCATGAGCTACATCCTCGCGATCCACGTGCCGATCGCGGGCCTGGCGCTGCTGCCGGCCCTGCTCGGCTGGCCGCTGCTGCTCACGCCCATGCTGATCGCGTTGCTGGAGCTCATCATCGACCCGGCCTGCTCGGTGATCCTCGAAGCCGAGAGCGAGGAGCGCGACGTCATGCGCCGACCGCCGCGCGATCCGCACGGCCACCTGGTGTCCGGTGCGCTGTTTTCCTGGTCGATGCTGCAAGGGATCATCGCGCTCGGCGCGGTGCTCGCGGCGGTGACGATCGCATTCCGGCGCGGCGTGCCGGCCGCGGAGCTGCGTGCGCTGGGCTTGGTGATGCTCGTGGCCCTGAATCTGGCGCTGATCTTCGTGAACCGGACGTTCTCGGCTTCCATCGCGCAGGTGCTCACGCGGCCGAACCGCGCGCTGGGCATCGGGCTCGCCCTCGTCGTGGTGCTGCTCGCGGTGCTGTTCGGCTGGCCGGCGGTACGGGGCTTCTTCGAGCTGGCCGTGCCGGATGCGCGCAACCTGGTCACCGCTGCCAGCGGCCTCGCGATCGCGCTGCTGCTCCTGCAGGTCGTGAGAGTGGGCTGGCGCGGCCGTCTGCAGGGTTGATGCCGATAAGTAGTACCGCGTACACCCTTCGTACTCGGGCGAATGGCCTGCCGGCGGCATGCGCCGCAAGCTGCGTGCATGTCCGGCAAGCGCATTCTCGTCGTCTACTTCTCGCTGAGTGGCAACACCACGCGGGTCGCGCGCGAGCTCGCGATGCGGCTCGACGCCGACCTCGAGCAGATCCGCGAGTCGGTGCAGCGGCGCGGCTTGTTCGGCTATCTGCGCGCCGTCTGGGACGCGCTGCGCGCCAATCCCGTGCAGCTGATCCACACGCCTGCGAACGCCGGTGATTACGCGCTGACGCTCGTCGGCACGCCGATCTGGGCCGGCAGGATCACGCCGGCGGCCCGCGCGTACCTCGCGTCGATCCGCGACCAGGTCCATGACATCGCCTTTTTCACGACTTCGGGCAGCACGCCCGTGGAGACGGTCGTCCGGGCCGTGGAGAGCCTGGTCGGGCGCAGACCGGTGGCATACTTCGGGCTGACGGCCCGCGAGCTGCGTGATCCGGCAGTGCAGAAGAAGAAAATGAAGGACTTTGCCGCGCTGCTGCGCGCCCGGACGCTGCCGCACGACGTCCCGCGTGAACTCGAACGCGTCCGCGCGTGAGGCCGTCCGCAAGAGTAGAGTGCCGCTGGAAATCGAGGGAGCGAACATGAAGTCCTGGCTGTTCCCGACGCTGCTGTTGCTGCCGCTGCTGGCGCATGCCGGGCCTACCTCGCAGCGTGAATACACGCGCACGCTGGCGCTGAAGCCCGACGCGGCGCATGGCGCCGAGCTGTTCGCGCAATGCGCCTCCTGCCACGGCAGCGACGGCGGCGGCACCACCAACGGTTCCATCCCGCGCATCGCCGGGCAGCACTACCGCGTGCTGGTGCGGCAGATCATCGATTTCCGGCGCGGCGACCGCTGGGACATCCGCATGGAAGGCGTCGCCACCAGCCACGAGGTGATTCCCGAACTGCAGGACGTCGCCGACGTGGCGGCCTACGTCAGCCAGCTGTCGCGCGACGGGCAGCGCGGCGTGGGCGACGGCCAGTACGTCGAGCGCGGCCAGGCTATCTACTCGAAGCAGTGCGCCTCCTGCCATGGCCCGGCCGGCGCGGGCAATGCGCAGCGCGGCATCCCGCAGCTCGCGGGGCAGCACGCCGCCTACCTGTCGCGGCAGATCTACGACGCGGTCGACGGCCGCCGCCCCGCGCTCGCCGCCTCGCATCGCAAGTGGCTCGCGGACCTGGATTTCCAGGCCGTGCAGGGCCTGGCGGACTACCTGGCGAGGATCGGCTGGCAGGGCCCCGGCGACGAATCACCTTGAGGGCTCGAGCCTGCGCCACGCGCGCACCGTCGCTTCGCCGGGCAGCGGCGCGTCGACGCTGAGCCCGAGATTCTGCGCCAGCTCGATCATGCGCTGGTTGTCCGCGAGCACCGTGCCGTAGATCTCCTCGAATCCCTGGCGCGCGGCGTGCTCGAAAAGCTGCGGCACGAGCGTGGTGGCGATGCCGCGGCACTGCCACTCGTCCGCCACGGTCACCGCGAACTCGCAGGTGCGCGCGTCGTCGGCCGCATAGCGCGCCACGGCGATGATGCGCTCCGCGTCGCCTTCACCCACCGTCGCCACCAGCGCCATGGTGCGACGCTGGTCCACGTTCACGAGCTCGCGGATCAGCCGCTCGCCCGGCTCGCGCAGGTGATGCATGAACCGCTGATAGCGCGACTGCGGACTCAGGCCATTGATGAAATCACGCTCGCGCTGCGCGTCGTCGGGGCGGATCGGGCGGATGCGGTAAGGAATGCCGTCGCAGGTAAATGGGGACATTCCTCGTTTCCTAGCAAAAGGGGACGCACCTCGATTCCGCGTCTTCCCTCACCTGGCCGCCGCGTGATCCAGGTCGAGCATCATCCGCACCAGCTCCGCCACCGACTGCGCCTCCATCTTCTCCATGAC